>JBFGYY010000531.1:0-2517 GCA_041587095.1 Motiliproteus sp.
AAGATGTTACTTGATTGATTTCGAGCGGGATCAAACTTTTTAATGCTGGTTCGCAAAATGCGAATGCGGATTATTGGTGGCTGTTGCAATTTGCGAATCGAAATGGATCGACGGATGAAGAGGTGATTTGTGCTCCGTAACGGAATGAGGGCAAGGGGCCGGGGACTAGGCGTTGATGGCAGGGGTGACGGCTGCACGGCACCGGGAACAGGCTTTATAAACCTTGAGGCCATGACGGGTTTAAGGCTGGGGGGGAGGCGCTGGTGGATTCGGGCTGGTGCGCCTGATGAGTTGCCGGCTACGAGCTTGCTGGCTCGGGTGATAGGCCATAAATCTGTTTGCGAAGCAGTAACAAGTTGCAACCCTGGTGGTGTTGATATTCTACCGAGGATAACCATTGCTGCATGATCAGCCAGCCGCGGCCCGATTCGTCCTCTAATGCGACAGATTCGGTGCCGGGCAGAGTATAAGCCGGCGCCTGATGGCGAACCTCCAGCGTTAACCATCGGTGCTCTATCTGGCAGCGCAAGCTGACCAGGTTCTGTTGGCTGCACGCAGGCGTGTGTTGGCTGATATTATTCAGCGCTTCAGCCAGACAGACGCCGAGCTGGAACGCTGCCTGTTGGTCGAACTGATGGCGCTGACTGAGTCTGCGCAGCCACACATTGCCCTGGTCTGCTAGTTCAGGGGAAAAGGGCAATTGCAGCGAGTGTGTGCTTATCATGGCGGTATCCAGATTATTGCTCAGCAGAGCGCTGTAAGATCAGCAGAGAAATATCGTCTTCGGCAGGGGCGCCCCTAAGCAAGTTCGAAACCAGCGGGGCGAATTTTTGCTGCAGTTCTTGGCATGACGAGTGGGCGTAACGATTCAGTACCCGCTGTAATCCGCAAGTATCCAGCTCAGTACCGTTGTTTAGCCGGCAGGCGAGAATACCATCGGAATAGAGCAATAAGCGCGCGCCGGGCGCGAGGTGAAAAGCGACGTCGGTATAACGGGCGTTTTCTACCACCCCTACCGGCAGACCGCCCTGGCCCAGTTGCCGGGATGGCGCGGAGAGTGCGCCGGGACCCGGCAGCAGCAGTGGGTGCGGGTGGCCTGCCTGGCACAGAACGCCGTTGCCATCGGCGAGATTTAATACGCCGTAAACCATGGTGAAGTAGTCACGGCACTCGTCGTCCACCTGAAAGCGCCGATTTAGTTCGCTAATTACGGCAGCTGGTGAAAGGGGCAGGTCGCGGCCGCTTGGTTCATCCGCACGGGTCAGGGTAAATCCGTGTGCGACCGGATCAGCCAGGACTCGCGACAGGGCAAAGGAAAGCATCGCCGCACGCGCGCCGTGGCCGGCGACGTCAATATGGTAGAACGCGATATGGTTATCGCCCAGTTCCATCAGATTGTAACTGTCGCCGGCAACACCGGCTGCCGGGTGAAAATAATGGGCGAACTCAAGATTGTTAATTTTAAGTTTATCGCTTGGCAGCAGTGTACGTTGCAACTGCTCAGCGGCCTTCAGGTCCTGCTCAAGCGAGCGGTTCAGAGCCGACTCTCGCACCAGCGTCTGATTAAGCTCTTTATTACGGCTCTCCAATTGATTGCGCAAGCGGATAATACGGGCCCCGGCCAACACTCTGGCGCGCAGTTCCTCACTGTTGAAAGGCTTGCGAATAAAGTCATCGGCGCCGGCGTCCATCGCGGCGATCAGATCGCAGACGGCGTCCTGGCCCGTGAGCAGAATAAAATAGGGGGCTGAAGCTGAATAAAGCTGAACCTTTTTCAGCAAGGTCATACCGTCCATTGTTGGCATGCGCCAGTCACTGATAACGATGCCGATCTTGTGCTGCTTCAGAACCTGCAATGCTTGCTGCCCGTTTTCAGCTTCATAAACGCTATAGCCCAGCTTGATCAAGATCGCCTTTAAGCGGGTTCTTTCCGGTGCGACATCTTCAACAATCAGAATTTGCCGACATAGCTCCTGCTGGGTAAGTGGTTTAGGTGCGCTGGATAAGCATGCGGACATTATGGTCTCCCGGTTTCGTTTTGCGACTGTACATAGCGTGAATGCACATTCCGGACCATATCTGTCAAAGCTCGTTTTAAAGGATTTATTCTTCGGGTAGGAGTAGGGATAGGGGGCAGGCAGGGGTGGTAGCTGAGCGGTTCTGGAAGGCAGAGCATGCACGGTGCTGTGGTCAGGGAATTCTTGTTAACGTCGCAAGAAGCGATTTATTTTGCTTCGCAAATTGCAAAAATCGTCGTGCCGGCAGCGTCAATCGGTACGTCGCATCGGCTTCAGAACTGTTCTGTCCAAAATGTCATGTAAAAACAGATTGTTACGCAGTGGTTCTGAGTTGGAGTGATCTTTGCATTATGTATGCTTGAAATTAATAGCATGGGAGGCACGTCAACATGGGTAGCTGGTGCAAGCAGATAATCGCGGGGTTTATTTTTATCGTAATGGCATTCGAATCAACGGCCACTGAACGGTTAGCTGAACGCGACTTGGTGTTTGGTATTGT
>JBFGYY010000532.1:0-2507 GCA_041587095.1 Motiliproteus sp.
ACTGGCGTCAAAAACGACAATATCGAGATGATCGTCGTCATGATGTGAGTCTCTATGAGGGCCCCCGTCACGTTAGTCGTCTCGGGCCTGTTCGCTATGTGCGTAGAGGTAAACACTATGCGGGGGGGTATTCTAAGCGCTTTAACAAACCTGCCAACAGACGCCATGCTGAACGATCACACCTGCGCCTGCACCAGCTCAGTCATCGTCGGGAGCACCGTGCTGAACGCTTTTGGAGACAACTGCTTAGCGATGCACTCCGCGAACGCTATTAATGGCAGACCAGAAAAACAACTCAAAAAACTAACTCAAAAATCTAACTCAAAAAAAGACAGGCTGAACAAGCGTACGTCACCCAATACCGGGAAACAACGTCGTCGGATTACGGCTGCGCCGAATCCGACCTGCGCGGTTAGCTGATTAGAACACCAACTCAAGGCAGCTTGCGTATCGCTTCTTCAATCTTGGCAATTCGCTCATCGTTAGATGGGTGTGAGCTCATAAAGCCACCGCCACTGCCATACTTGGCGCGTAACGTCTCAATCGAGCGCTTCATCGCATAAGGGTCCTGCCCCCTGCTTTTTAGCAACTGTACAGCAAACTGATCCGATTCCAGCTCATCTGCTTGCGAAAACTGGGCGCTAACGGCACTGCGTGCCAATGAGCCTAGCTGAGAAGCGGTTAAGGTACCGATGGTACCGCCAACTGCGACTGCACCCTGAAACAAGGCATCGGTCAGTATGGTTTCTTTCATCTGATGGTAGCTGTGCTTGAGCGCTACATGACCAATTTCATGACCAATAACGGCCAACACCTGATCGTCAGGCATGGCGTCCATTAGCGCCGAGTGGACCCGTACCGTTCCGTCAGCCATCGCAAAGGCGTTAATATCCTGAGATAGATAAACTTTGTAGTTAAAATTCAGACCGCCGTACTGATCCAGCCCCTGAGTAAGACGCTTTAAACGCTGGCTATAAGGGTTGTCCTGGTGAGCGACCTTGCTTTGTCCATCTAACTCCTGCGCCGACAATGCGGCCGTTTCGCGTACACTGTTTGCATCCAGCGTCGTCGCTTGCAAGACAGAAGCACCGACAACCAAAGCCTTGCCGGTATCAAAACTCCCATCGGTGGCACAACCGCCCAGAATCGTTAGCAGGGCCAATGGTATGACACGCTTTTTCAGCATTGAGATCGTCCTCTCTCATAGATAGCAACAGATTTGAAATATAAGCATAAAACAGCAAATTGTTCGACCCTGAGCGATGCACAATGCGGCTTGGTGTGCCGATAACGGCGCATTAAGGGGATAAATGACGCTCAAACCGTGCCGCGCTGCCGGGAACCTGCAGATAGCGCAGCGCCAGTGCCGTTTTTCGCGCCCCTCGTTCCTTAAACCACTGCCCGAGGTTGAGGCCAATGCCGAGGTAAACACTGCGCCGTGCTGCAGCCGTTGACGTGCTGTCGAACCCCCGCGTGTAGTAACCGGTCTGAAATTCGATAAACCGCCACGCGCTGTTGCGCAACGATTTGAATCCAGCCAGCTTCAGGGCCAGTAGATAGCGTGAATTTTCATAATCGGTGCTGATATCCCACTTTGTAGGATGCAAGCCATACTCCCAGCGCAGATCAAATTTGTCTGCCAGGGCTTTATCGCGTCGCAACAGATAGCCCGCACCGGCCCCCAGCACATTGGCCAGCATATCTTCCCAGGACAAGCCGTATTTACTAAAAGAATCACCGACCTCCATATAGCCCATAATGGCCAATGCGGATAACGCACCGTAACGGGCAGCCTCGTTATCGGGCAGACAACGGCGCTGAAAATATTCGGCCAACCCATGACTCAGCAAATAGGTCGTATAAAGGTGGCCCAGTTTATCCGCGCCACCGGACTGGGTAGCCGAACCAAACCAGCCTTCCGACTGAGAGCGGGGGGATCGGCTGAAATATCCCCAATTTGCCACCCCCCAGGCTGTCACGCCGGCAACCCCGGTCAACGTGGCATGGCGCACAACAGTTCGATCCACGTCACCTGAACAAGCGTATACCTCGCCTCCGACAACGTCATGGGACACGATCAACAGCAAGTAAAAAACGATCTTCAGCCAATAGCGCGGCATGCATTCAATCCCTGAAAGCCCCAGAAGAAACCAGCGAACCCCATCAGGTACCTGCGATGGTACGCTTAACTATAGAAGTGATCTGAACTAAGAGCGCCAAACCCACAGCCTGATAAAGAAAAACAAACGAAAAAAGGGGGAGGACAGAACCTGGCTCGCGGGCTAGGCCAGCAAATAGGAAAAGTGCAGAGAGAAGGTCGTCATATAGGAATTAAAACGCTGCCAGCCGTTACAGCCGGCAGCGTGTGAACAGTTTAAGTGCGGAACTTGGACACCAGCTCCCGCATGCTGCTGGCAGCCGCTTTCAGCTCTGACGAAGCGCCACTCATCTGCGTACAACCGGCGGCCAGTTCGATCGCGGCATCATTGACCGATGCAACACTGCGA
>JBFGYY010000533.1:0-2506 GCA_041587095.1 Motiliproteus sp.
CCTGCTTCGATGAGCACAGGATTCGTTGTCATTAGCTCTGTAGTCGGGAGATTGACTAAGGGTTGAGTCAATACTGGGTGCACAGGCCTATGCACCCGTCTCTTTAAGCCAGCTGCTTCAGGCCGTTACGCCCGCTTTGCTAGGCTGCTGGGCAGGCAGGACTAGCTGCCTGCCTGCCCGACTGGTTTATAACGGCGTAAAGTTGCTGATGTGGAATGACTCTTGCGTTACACAAGGGTCGCGCGTACCGGCTATAGCCGGGTTGCTATCCTTAAAACCGGTTTTTTAGTCAATCAAAAGCGTGTCGTAGCGGTAGATAACGGGGAAGACAGATGCAGCACACAGTACCGGAACAAGAGAATCGTTTCTGGCCGATGACGATCTGCTTAAGGCGCGAGGAGCGTCAGCACGGTCGCTGGTTGGTCGATCGCTGGGCGTTGGCCGCGCTGCAAAGTGATCGGGAAGCGCCGCCTCAGGCATTGGAATGCCAGCAGCGTGCTGCCGATGATGGCTGTGATGAGTATCTGTGGCGAGGGTTGTCGTTGCAGTTGCATCGTGACGAGCGTGCCGCCTACCGGTTTAATCTCAGTTCCGATGACCCGCGTTTGTTTGTCGTGTGCAATGAAGAAGATCAGTGTATGCGTCCCTTTGTGCTGACGGCAAGTCAGGATCTGGCGTCATCCTATATGGATGGCGGCGAAGAGGATGTCTTTTCCGTGTCGATGCCCCATGCAATTCAGTGCTGGATCGAAGCATTTATTGCCCGCCATGGCGAACCGGACCTTATGCTGGGCAAGGGTAAGCGCCGTAAGCACGGTAATCGCAAGGCGGGCAATCAGTCACCGGAGAAGGGCGCTCGCAATGGATAAAACAGATTCACCGGGATTCATCAGCCGCTGGTCGCGCCGAAAGCAGGGCGTACTGGATGAGGCTGCAGTGGTTGAATCGGATGCCGGGCAGATCGTTCAATCCTCTGTGAACCCTGATCGGGACGTCGTGCCTGAGCGCGGGTCAGAGTCTGTCGCGGTAAATAGCAGCGAATCAGACGCTGCGGAACTGGCGGCGCCGGCTCCATTGACCGATGCGGATATGCCCGATCTGGACGGCCTGAATGAGGGCGACGACTTCAGTGGCTTTCTTTCAGAGGGGGTTTCTGAGGCCCTGCGGCGCAAAGCATTAAAAAAATTGTTCAGTCTGCCGGACTTTCAGATCAATGATGGGCTGAATGATTACGATGAGGATTACAGCACCTTTGTGCCGCTGGGGGATACCGTAACCTATCAGATGAAGCAGTGGCTTGAGCGGCAAAAAAGCGCGTTTAACGAAGCGCTGGAAGAGGATGGTGTTGAGGTTGAGGTAGAAGTTAAAGGTGAGGTTAAAGGTGAGGTTGAAGCTGAGACTGATGCAGATGCTGCAGACGAACTTGCGGCATCGACATCCGGCCCCGGTCGTAACACTGCCGATGGTGCTGCGACCTCTGCCGGGCGGGCCCGGCCGCAATGGTCCGTGCAGGACGCGGACGGTCTGGGCGAAGCCGAGGAGGGGTAGTTTTGTCCTTTATACGTTGCTAATAGGGTCATTTTGACTGTGATACAGCTAAATCCTTCTAGGGGCTCTTACCCGTACCCCGTATAAGGGTGTTTTTTTCATTCAATGTTGGTGCAACCGTTGCTTATGTCTGTGACTGATTATGCTGCAGAGCGCTTTGACGAATTAGTACATCGTCGCTGCGTCTCGCCGGATCACAAACTAATAAAAGTTAAGCCCCTCCTCTCGTTGGGCCGCGGATTGCACGGGAGGATACAGAGATCGAGACCATAACAATAATGACCGACCCACAGAATCAGGCTGCACAAAATCAGCAGGCTCGCCGTAAGGCGCTGTCGGGTGTGAGTACGCCGCAAAATCTGCTGGCTCCGACGGTCAGTTTTGAATCCAAGGGGCGAATATTGCTGCTTGGCCCCGAGCACCGTATCCGCCTTGCTGTCGATGCGCTCTGCCAAGCCGATGCGGACTGTTTCAAGCGCATTGCGGCGCTGGTAACGGAGGCGATGCCGCAGCAGATCGACGCGGCGATGGAACGTGCCGCCGAGCTGGCCGAAGCCCAGTCCGGCCTGACGCTGTACCGTTTACCGTTATTGTCGCTGCACGGCTACCTCGGTCAGTTTGATGTGCAGGTGTCGGTCGGTGGTGAGTGCGTGCCGCTGGCAAAGCTTGTTTTTAGCGGCGAATTTTTTGATGCGGTACTGGATCTTGGCGCAGAGCCGCGTATCAGTGCCGCGTTGAAGCCTGCCGGTTATTTCGCGCCTGTCAGTGATTCTGAGTGGGATGCGGCGTTGGCGTCGCTCCCGACGCTGACCGGCGGTTTCGAGAAGCCGCGTTATTTTCAATTGAAAACCGACCACTGTGCGCACGCCGCAAATGGCCTGAGCGGTTGTGACCGCTGTCTCGATGTGTGTCCGGCCGATGCTATCCGCAGTCTCGATGGTCTGATCAAGATTGACAG
>JBFGYY010000534.1:0-2472 GCA_041587095.1 Motiliproteus sp.
AGCGCAACGAGGCGCTGGCACTGCTGGAGGTACGTGATACGGGCAAGCCGTTTCAGGAGGCGGTCGCCGTGGATATTCTGTCCGGTGCCGAAGTGATCGATTATTACGCCGGTCTGGCCGATAAGATTCAGGGCGAGTATCAGGACCTGGGTACAAGCAACTTTTTTTATAGCCGTCGTGAGCCTCTGGGGATCTGCGCGGGTATCGGCGCCTGGAACTATCCCATACAGATCGCTTGCTGGAAGTCAGCGCCGGCATTGGCAGCCGGCAATGCCATGATCTTCAAACCTTCTGAAGAGACGCCGTTGAGCGCCCTGAAACTGGCAGAGATCTACACCGAAGCGGGGCTGCCCGACGGCGTCTTCAATGTGTTGCAAGGCGACTATCGCACCGGTGAGATGCTGACGAGGCATCCGGATATTGCCAAGGTCTCCTTTACCGGCGAGAGCGGCACGGGCAAGGCCGTTATGGCAGCGTCGGCGAGCAATTTGAAACAGGTCACCATGGAGTTAGGTGGCAAGTCCCCGCTGATCATCTTTCCCGACAGCTCGGTGGATAATGCGGTGTCGGGGGCGATGCTGGCTAACTTCTATACCCAGGGTGAAGTCTGCACCCACGGTACCCGGGTGTTTGTGCATGAGGCTATTTACGATGCGTTTCTCGCCGAGTTAAAGGCGCGCACCGAACAGATGATCATTGGTGATCCGCAAGACCCGGCGACTCAGGTGGGGTCCCTAATCTCTGAGCAGCACCTGCAGAAGGTGATGGGCTATATCGACGCAGCGCAGGCGGCAGGCGCCACGCTGCTCTGTGGCGGACAGCGTGTCACGGAAAATGGCCTCGACAAGGGCGCCTTCGTCCAGCCGACGGTATTTGCCGATTGCCAGGATGATATGCCCAATGTGACCGACGAGATCTTTGGGCCGGTCATGTCCGTGCTGCGTTTCAGCGATGAAGAGGACGTCATTACCCGGGCCAACGCGACGCGATATGGGCTGGCGGCGGGGGTCTTTACCCGGGATATCAGCCTCGCGCATCGGGTGATCAATCGTTTGCAGGCGGGTATCTGCTGGATCAATACCTGGGGCTCGTCACCCGCCGAAATGCCGGTCGGAGGTTATAAGGAGTCAGGCATCGGCCGGGAGAACGGTATCGAGAGTCTTTATCACTATACCCAGACCAAGAGTGTCTATGTAGAGCTGGGCGATATCGAGCGGCCGTATTAAGCCGGCCCGTTGCATGCAGCTGGTTGACTGCCTTTATCAGCACTGAGCGTCAGGCAGCTTCGTAACAAAATTTCAGGAACAGTGACATCATGACGCAGCAATACGATTACATCATAGTAGGGGCGGGTTCGGCTGGCTGTGTACTGGCCGACCGTCTGTCCGCCAGCGGCGAACACCAGGTTTTGTTGCTGGAAAATGGTGGTAGTGATCGCAGCATCTTTATCCAGATGCCGACCGCCCTGTCGTATCCGATGAATACCGAAAGCCTGTGCTGGCAGTTTCATACCGAGCCGGAGCCGTTCGTTAACAACCGGTCGATGCATACACCGCGCGGCAAGACCCTCGGCGGCTCGTCGTCGATCAATGGCATGGTCTATGTGCGCGGGCACGCGTGTGATTTTGACCAGTGGCAGGAAGCGGGGGCCGAAGGCTGGGATTACCAGCACTGCCTGCCTTATTTTAAGCGCGCTGAAAGCTGGGAAGGCGGCGAAGACGACTACCGCGGTGGTTCCGGCCCCCTGGGAACCTGCAATGGTAATGGTATGCGTCTGAACCCCTTGTATCAGGCCTTTATCGATGCGGGGGCCGATGCCGGTTATCCCACGACGGCGGACTACAACGGATTCCAGCAGGAAGGGTTTGGCCCGATGCACATGACCGTCAAGGGCGGCGTGCGTAGCTCGACCTCGAACGCTTACCTGCG
The DNA here is from genome assembly GCA_041587095.1 of Motiliproteus sp. Lineage (GTDB taxonomy): Bacteria > Pseudomonadota > Gammaproteobacteria > Pseudomonadales > Balneatricaceae > Motiliproteus. Next base: position 1,930 of record JBFGYY010000534.1, read on the forward strand.
CCGTGCGATGCAGCGCAGTAACCTGACAGTAATGACCAAGGTGCTTTGTCATCGCGTGTTGACCGACACGTCTTCGGCTACCGAAGGCGCAGGTGGCTCGGTACGGGCAACAGGTGTCGAGTTTGGTCACAAGGGCGTCGTTCGCCAGGTGAGCGCCCGTCGTGAAGTGATCTTGTCTGCGGGCGCCGTCGGTTCTCCTCACTTGTTGCAGCTGTCGGGCATCGGGCCCCGGGCCGTGCTGGAAGATGCCGGCGTCGAGGTTGTACGCGAGTTGCCGGGTGTCGGTGAAAACCTGCAGGACCATCTGGAGGTGTATTTTCAGTTCCAGTGCACACAACCGGTCAGCCTGAACAGTAAACTTGACCTGTTCAGCAAAGGCCTGATCGGTTTGCGCTGGGTGCTGATGAAAGATGGCCTTGGCGCGACAAACCATTTTGAATCCTGCGGTTTTATCCGTTCCCGGGCCGGGCTGAAATGGCCTGATATTCAATACCATTTTCTACCCGCCGCCATGCGTTACGACGGCCAGCGAGCTTTTGACGG
>JBFGYY010000535.1:0-2454 GCA_041587095.1 Motiliproteus sp.
TGCGATGCGTGCCGTCCTGGAACTTGCTGGCGTACAAAACGTACTGGCCAAGATCTACGGCTCGACTAATCCTGTCAACGTTGTTCGCGCGACCATCAATGGTCTGAAGGCACAGCAGTCTCCAGAAGAGATCGCAGCCAAGCGTGGCAAGTCTGTTGAAGAGATTCTGGGGTAATCAGTGATGGCTAACACAATCAAAGTGACGCAGATCCGTGGTTCTATCGGAATCCTGCCGAAGCACAAGCTGTGTCTGAAAGGTCTAGGCCTTCGCCGCATTAATCATACGGTCGAAGTGGAAGACACTCCTTCCGTACGCGGTATGGTTAACAAAGTTAACTACATGGTTCGCGTCGAAGGCGAATAACGGAGAGTCAGAACATGCGTCTTAATACTCTGAGTCCAGCACCCGGATCCAAGCCCGCTGCAAAGCGCGTGGGTCGTGGTATCGGTAGTGGACTGGGCAAGACCGCTGGTCGCGGTCACAAAGGCCAGAAGTCACGTTCTGGTGGCAGCGTTCGTCCTGGTTTTGAAGGCGGTCAAATGCCTTTGCAGCGTCGTCTGCCAAAGTATGGTTTTACTTCACGTACTGCGCCGTTCAAGACGGAAATCCGTCTGCACGAACTGGCCATCGTTGAAGCCGACGTTATCGATCTGGCTGCGCTGAAAAGCGCGGACGTTATCGGTAATTACATCAAGCAGGCAAAGGTTATCCTTTCTGGCGAAATCACCAAGGCTGTTACAGTTAAGGGATTGAAAGTCACTAAGGGAGCTCGCGCTGCTATTGAAGCGGCAGGCGGAAAGGTCGAGGACTAAATGGCTAAGCAAGGAACTATTCCAACCGGGGTGCAAAGTGGTCTGGGTGAGCTGTGGTCTCGTCTGCGCTTTGTGATACTCGCGATAGTGGTTTATCGAATCGGGGCCCATATTCCGGTGCCCGGGATTAATCCCGATCGCCTTGCTGCCATGTTCGATCAAAACCAGGGCACCATTCTGAGCTTGTTTAACATGTTCTCGGGTGGTGCGCTGGAGCGCATGAGTATTTTAGCGCTGGGGATCATGCCGTATATCTCCGCGTCTATCATCATGCAATTGCTGACAGTCGTCAGCCCACAGCTGGAGCAGCTTAAGAAAGAAGGCGAAGCCGGTCGACGGAAAATTAGCCAATATACCCGCTACGGTACCGTAATTCTGGCTACCGTTCAGTCCCTAGGTATGGCGGTCGGTCTCGCAGGGCAAGGTATCGCCTTTAGCGCAGACCTAAGCTTTTATTTCGTTGCAGTGGTTACCCTTGTTTCCGGGGCTATCTTCCTGATGTGGCTCGGTGAGCAAATCACCGAACATGGAATAGGTAACGGTATCTCGTTGCTGATTTTTGCCGGTATCGTGGCAGGCTTGCCTGGTGCGATCGGTCAATCCTTTGAGTCGGCCCGTCAGGGTGACCTCAATATCCTTGCATTGCTGGCAATTGCGATTCTCGCAGTAGCTACCGTGGCCTTTGTGGTGTTTATGGAACGCGGCCAGCGCCGCATCACCATTAACTACGCGAAGCGTCAGCAAGGACGTAAGGTTTATGCGGCTCAGACCAGTCATCTGCCACTGAAAGTCAATATGGCCGGCGTTATACCGCCGATCTTTGCTTCCAGTATCCTGCTGTTCCCGGCTTCTGTTGGGCAATGGTTCGGGCAGACGGAAGGAATGGATTGGCTGCAGGATTTCGCTCTGGCTCTTGGGCCCGGGCAGCCGTTGTATATCCTGCTGTTTGCAATCTGTATCGTGTTCTTCTGTTACTTCTACACGGCTATCACCTTCAATCCGAAGGATGTAGCGGATAACCTGAAGAAATCCGGTGCCTTTATTCCTGGTATTCGTCCTGGTGACCAATCAGCTCGGTATATCGATAATGTACTGTCACGTCTGACTCTGTTCGGTGCCATCTACATTACGGCGGTTTCATTGATGCCGCAGTTCCTCGTTGTTGCGTGGAACGTGCCGTTCTATTTTGGTGGTACATCGCTGTTGATCGTGGTTGTTGTTGTCATGGATTTCATGGCGCAGGTTCAATCGCATCTGATGTCACACCAATATGAGTCACTGATGAAGAAATCAAATCTTAAGGGTGGGACTGGCGGCTTGCTTCGCTAAACCCCCTCGTTGGAGTAGGTCATGAAAGTACGTGCATCTGTAAAAAAGATCTGCCGTAACTGCAAAATTGTTCGCCGCAACGGTGCCGTGCGGGTAATTTGCAAAACCGAACCTCGCCACAAGCAGCGTCAGGGTTAATCCCTAAGCTATGAGTGCTAAAGGCGTAAGAAAGCAGTGCTTGATTTTTGATCTAAGTCGCTATATTATCTTGCGCCTTTCGCGGAAAGGTTAAAGTGTCGCGTGCCGCAGACCGAGAGCTTCTGCGGCCGATCAACGGAGTAATTTGAATGGCCCGTATAGCTGGCGTCAACA
>JBFGYY010000536.1:0-2442 GCA_041587095.1 Motiliproteus sp.
GGCACTGGGATCTTCGATTGAAGAAGAGGTTGCCAAAATGACCTGGGGAACCCGCTGGGGTTCCGATACCATTATGGATCTTTCCACCGGTAAAAATATTCATGAAACCCGGGAATGGATTATCCGCAACAGTCACGTACCGATCGGTACCGTGCCGATTTATCAGGCACTGGAAAAGGTCAATGGTGTTGCTGAGGATCTGACCTGGGAAGTGTTCCGCGATACGTTGATCGAACAGGCCGAACAGGGTGTGGATTACTTTACCATTCATGCCGGCGTGCTGCTGCGTTATGTCCCAATGACCGCCAACCGTACAACCGGCATCGTTTCCCGGGGCGGATCGATCATGGCCAAGTGGTGTCTTGCGCACCACAAAGAAAATTTCCTCTACACCCATTTCGATGAAATCTGTGAGATCTGTAAAGCTTACGATGTTTCGTTCTCATTAGGGGACGGGCTTCGTCCGGGCTCCATTGCCGATGCGAACGATGCCGCACAATTCGGCGAACTGGAAACGCTGGGTGAGCTGACCAAGGTTGCATGGAAACACGATGTACAGGTGATGATCGAGGGGCCCGGTCATGTGCCGATGCACATGATCAAAGAGAACATGGAGAAGCAGCTGGAAGAGTGTCACGAAGCGCCTTTCTACACACTCGGCCCGCTCACTACAGATATCGCCCCCGGTTATGACCATATCACTTCCGGCATCGGCGCGGCGATGATCGGCTGGTTTGGTTGTGCCATGCTGTGCTACGTAACGCCCAAGGAGCACTTGGGGTTGCCCAACAAGGAAGACGTTAAAACCGGCATTATCACCTACAAGATCGCCGCGCATGCAGCCGATCTGGCGAAAGGTCATCCCGGTGCGCAGATCCGTGATAACGCGATGTCCAAGGCTCGTTTTGAGTTCCGCTGGGAGGATCAGTTCAATATTGGTCTGGATCCCGATACAGCGCGGGCGTTCCACGATGAGACCCTGCCTAAAGAGTCTGCCAAAGTGGCGCATTTCTGCTCCATGTGCGGCCCCAAGTTCTGTTCGATGAAGATCAGTCAGGAAGTGCGGGAGCTCGATTCCTCTCAGATTGCTGCCATCAACCTCGAAGCTGATAAAGGTATGCAGGCTAAGGCGGATGAATTCCGGGATACCGGCAGTGAAATTTACTCCAAGGTTTAGTCTGTCAGCTACGACTTCGCTAACCGGGTCCCGGGCGATCGTGCCCAGGACCCGGGCTTGCTGAGTAGCGTCAGCATGTTCAAACTAAGGGGCTTTTATGCAGTTGGCTCAGCAGGTCAATACGTTTGGCCGTCATATGCAGGCCAAGTACGGTTTCCGGGTCCATAAGCTGGCGCTCAACGCCAGTTTTACCTGTCCGAACCGTGATGGCACCAAAGGGATCGGCGGTTGTACGTTTTGCAATAACACCTCGTTCAGCCCTAATGCTAAGCAGCCTCCCAGTATTGCTTCGCAAATCGAGGCGGGTCGGCGTGTTATTCGCAAGCGCACCGGTGCTCGTCGCTATCTCGCCTATTTTCAGGCCTATACCAACACCTATGCCGATATCGACTATCTGCGCGGGCTTTATGATGCAGCGCTGAGTGAACCCGATGTGATAGGGCTGTCCATCGGTACGCGCCCGGATTGCGTGCCCGATCCGGTGCTTGACCTTCTGGCCGAGTACCGCGATCAGGGCCATGAAGTTTGGCTGGAGCTGGGTTTGCAGTCGGCTAATGATGCGACACTGGCACGGGTAAATCGTGGTCATGGCTGGTCGGAATATGTCGATGCTGTGGCCCGAGTTGCCCAGCGACAGTTGCAGCTTTGTACGCATCTGATCGTTGGTTTGCCCGGTGAGTCTGCCTGGGACAGTGTCGACAGCTTTGAGCGCGTGCGTGATCTGGTCTATCCGAGTGAGGTCACTCAGGGTCTTAAGTTGCACCCCTTACACATTGTTAAAGGGACGCAGCTTGCGCGTCAGTTCAAGCAAGGCCTGTACGATGGCGTCCCCTTTGATGACTACGTGGCCGCATCGGCTGAGATCGTGCGGCGCAGTCCGCAAGAATTGGTGTTTCATCGTTTAACCGGAACCGCGCAAGCGGACATTTTATTATCACCGCAGTGGTGCGCCAAAAAGTGGCGGGTACTGAATGCCATTGCGCAGCAGGTCGAAACGGGGGTTGCGCTTCAGCCTCAGGGTCATGTTGCTGATCGGGGTGGTTATATAAAGCCCTTCATCATGCAGGGGTAATGACTTAGAATCGCAGCCGGCTCGCTCCCATGGGTTGTCTGCGTAGTGTGAATGTGTAACGCAGGCGTGGGTCGGGCTTGTTGTCATCATTCACCAAGGAGATTGTTACATTGAAATCTTTAACGTCATTCATCAGTGCATTCAGCGTCGTAAGCCTCTTCCACATCGGATCGGTAGCAGCGGCGGAAGCCCC
>JBFGYY010000537.1:0-2440 GCA_041587095.1 Motiliproteus sp.
GCGCCCCCCGCCGGCGCCGCCCCGCCCAGCCTGCCGTGTCGGGTAACCGCTGATCATCAGCACCACCCGATGCTGACAGCACGCGGCCCGATCCCTTACAGATCGGGCGCGTGTTGCCCGTGCAGATTCGCCAGACTCACCACCCCTTTACGCAGTCAACGCCAGTATTCAGCGGCCACCTCTATCGCAACGCGCCACGGGCAGACGGCCAGAGCTAAGTCGGTCGATAGTGAACAAAGCGATCCCGAAACAGAAACCCCTGCAGGAAATCGACGCCCAGCGTGCGCGCCTGATCCCGCTGCTTCGGCGTTTCAATCCCTTCGAGCACCGTTCGCTTACCTTCGCTGCGCGCGTATGTCGTCAGTGTTAACATCAGATTCCGATAGCGGGTTTCATCGAGCCGCTGCGCCCAGCTACGATCAAACTTAATGAAATCGACCGACAGCATGATGGGCAGTGACAGTAACGATTGCGGCGCACCCAGATCATCCAGCGCAAGCTGTGTGCCTTGCCGGCTAAATACCGATGCCAGCGCCTGCGAAATCCGGGCGTCGCTGATGGACGTATTCTCGATCAACTCAACCACAATTCGTTGCTGACCGGCAAAGAGTGCAACCAGCGGGTTGCGCTCATCCAGCTCACCCCATGCACTGGCGGCATGGGGATCAAGGTTGACAAAAAGGCGCCCTTTATCGGGCGCCTGCGCTAACTGCACCTTCTTCATGGCTAATTCGACCTGAAACAAACTCAAGGGAGAATCGTGCAGAGAGTCGAACACCAATGCCGGTGATAACCCTTCCCCTGTCGGTGAGTGGAAGCGCGCCAGCGCCTCGTAGCCATAAATAAGGCTATCGCAGGCGCTGATCAGCGGTTGATATTCCACGCCAAAACGCAGCGATTCCAGTAACTCCAGCAGCACAGCAGGGGCAAGCAGGGTTTGAGTCATAACGGGGTAAACGGCCTAAGAAGTGAGGGTTATTGACAAGAAATTAACGATAATGATTCTCATTATATTTTGATTCAACCATGCCGTATAGATAGAGCGCGTAAATTGTTTATGCAAAACGATCACTTTGCCCCTGTACCTTTTACCCACAATGCGTAAAATTCCCGGCAATCAACAGGTGCTCGTTTACGAGAGAATCGGGAAGACGGTGAAAGTCCGTCGCGTGCCCAACGCTGTAAGGTGGACTGGCCGGCGAAATACCACTGATACATCCTCGCTGCTAACCGCAGCCCGGTGTATTGGGAAGGTGCCGGGCAGGTTGAAGCCAAGCCAGAAGACCGGCCTGTGGATAAACCCGGCAGCAGCTGGACACTGCCTGTCCTTTCCACCTAAGGGGACTATCCGTGGAAAACACCGTAACAACGCCATCCGAAAACAACCCTGTTACTAACGCTGATACCTGCAGTAACGCACAAGATAAGCACCGCTTTGCCGCCGAGCAGCTGCACGGCGTTTATCAGGCCATTTTTCAGCGCCGCGACGTGCGCGGGCAATTCCTACCTGATCCGATTCCCGATGACGTTCTCAGCCGGGTGTTAATGGCCGCACATTACGCCCCCTCCGTCGGCTTTGTGCAGCCCTGGAGCTTCTTGCTGATCGACGACCCGGCTAAGAAACAGCAGGTTCGCAACCTGTTCGACCAGGCCAACGGCGAAGCCGCCAATATGTTTGACGGCGACAAGCGGGATTTTTACAAAACGGTCAAACTGGAAGGTATCGTCGAAAGTCCGCTAAACATCTGCATCACCTGCGACAAAGACCGGGCGGGACCGGTGGTGGTTGGCCGCACCCACATTCCGACCATGGACCTCTATTCCAGCGTCTGCGCCGTGCAGAACCTGTGGCTGGCCGCCCGCGCCGAAGGCTTGGGGGTTGGCTGGGTAAGCATCTTCCACGAACAGGCGCTAAAAGACACGCTGGGCCTGCCGGACAATGTCACCCCGGTCGCTTATCTGTGCATCGGTTATGTCAGCCATTTCCATGACCGTCCCGAGCTGGAAAAAGCCCAGTGGCGTCCGCGCCTGCCCATTGAGGAACTGGTCAGCATGAATGGCTGGAACCAGCCCGCCAGCGAACAGAAGAGCTCGCTGATCCGCCAACTGAAGCGCGATCAGGCCCGGGTTCAGCAGAGTGCGAACCTCGACGCCCTGCAGGACGATTTCATCCGCTAAACGGCCCTCGCTTAAACCGGGCCTGACAATGTCGGGTCTGGTTGGCATCCCCCTGCAGGCAGGTATATGTAACCGGCCAAAAAATCGCAATGCGGTTATTGGCTGTCAACAGAACAATACTCAAGCCTGCTCCAGATCGTGGTTTGCGCTAACCGGCATGCCAACAGAACCCTGCGAGTCGTTTCCGTGCACAATAGTGCTTGAGACCCCTTCGTTATTCACAACGATTGATCTTTTTGTGCCCGGTACATGAATCGCAACA
>JBFGYY010000538.1:0-2438 GCA_041587095.1 Motiliproteus sp.
ACCAAGGCCGACGGTTCGCCGGGTGTCATAATCGCCGTTATTGACGACAAGGCTGCTTTGCCACTGCCACTGAGCGTGCTGCCAGCTACTGAATAGGCTCATTGATCTGGATTGGGTTTCGACGGAGCCGCCGGATAAGTCAGCATCATCACGGCTGAAGTGAACGCCAAAGCCGAAGCTGCGATCCGCGCGCAGACGCTGGGAGATGCCGATACCGACGGCCGCGCGGCTGCCTTCTTGCTCGGCGCCGCCCCGGCCGCCTTCGCCGCTAATCCAGAGTTCGGTCGAGCCTTCAGTTTGCCGGGTGGATTGCGCCAGACGCGCGTCGATCGAATCGATCAGGGCGCGTTGCTGGTAGCGTGCGGCACGTCCTACCTGTTGTGCAAAAGCCGGTGCCATCAGGATGCTCTGTACATAATCGCTGATGATTCGGTGTGCGCCAGTGGTGGGATGAACGCCGTCCGCATAGAGGTAGGTTTGTTCCAGACCTGCTGCAAAGTCATCACCCACCACGCACAGCAGAGAGGGCGTGGTGCCACAGACGGGCGTGGTGACGTTAGTGAAACCATAGACCGTTGGCTGTGCTTGAATTTCGTTCAGTAGCGTCAGCATGTCGACCGGTATGACGTCGATTCCGCTGAGACGAAGGGTTGCCAGCAAAGCACCGTTATAACCCTGAGACAGTTGGGTCAGGCTTGCTGCACCGGCAGGCCCTTGGGAGACCCCGAAGGGCGTGGCGCCAATATCCGGTAGAACAGGCACCAGTACATAGCGGGCTCCTGCAGCCTGCAGGGCACCTATCGCCTGCACCTGTTCGCCGGTCGTTGTGGTTATGTAGCTCGTTATGTCCGCCGTTGGCACTGCGCCTCCGGCAATCCAGAAAATTTCGTTGGCCCCGCCCCAGAGAGAGTAGAGCGCATTAGGGTCGGCGACGCCGCCATTGTTTGTCAGGTAGTTTTGCACCTGAGTTGCGATCGGAGTAGCACCGCTGGCCGGGAATGCGCCAATTCCCGGAAGGCTGCTGATTCGGGCTCCTCCTTCGGCGTAGTTGGTGCCGCCCTGGTTACCGGGCGTCAGGTTTACGCCATACTTGGCGGCTAGCAGTTCTGTCCAGACGGGGCCGGGGTTTGTGGTAAACTTTCCGGCCCCGTTATAGGTAGGGTCGGCCTGCAGAATCGGCAGAAATGAGCCGGAGTCAGAGAGGCTGTCGCCAAAAAATACGGCGTTGCTGTAGTCTGCCGCCTGAATCAGAGGCGCTATCAATACCGCTATCAGTGCGCTGAGTATTTTTTTGAGAGTCATGTAGGCATTCCATCTGCTTTTTATTATTAGAGAGGCAAATCGACAACTAGAAAGGCTGTGAACCGTCGTGTTAATGCCGAGTGTGTTCGTCGCTTTAGCTAGAAAATTCGCTGTCTGCCTTGCTGGCAACCATTACCGCTGAAAAAGGTATAACCATCCCAGATTACTTTAGCAGCGCTAATTCGTTCGTGCTTAATTAGGCTGTGTTTATCCGCGCTAAAGAAAGCAGCCGCAAAACGTGGTTTGATCGTCTGTTTTGCAATGCGGTTAATGGCTGGCAGGCGGTGGATAGTTGGTTCGGACCACGGCTCTATAGCGCAATACTCTTGTCCGGATTGACGCGTAGTGGGTGTTAACCAGATGAATTAAAGCTGGTGGGCCTGCCGGTATTGCCCTTCGTAGTCGAACAGTTTTTCCTGAATCGTCCAGAAACGTTTCTGTTTACGGGCGATCACAAAATCGGGGGCACGAAAAAGCGCTTCTGATGCGACGACGTGCCGGACACTTTCGGGATAGAAGGGGCGCGTGGGGTGGCGCAGGTGTTGTTTCAGGAACTGGTGGTAGAAAGCGCCTTTTTGTTTCGGATTGTCGAGACCAAAATGCTCAGCGAGCTCGGTCCCATTTTCATCGTGGTAGATCACTTTTAACAGCGCCTGAGCGTTTTTACCGGATGTTGACTCGAGGCTCATGCCCGCACAGCGCAACACCCGCACATCTTTCAGTGCCAGTGCTTCGCGCAGTTTGGTGTCCGGGTCAATGATCAGGTGCTGGCATTGATGGCAACGGCGGGCAGCGATGTCATTGTGTGCATCGCACTGCTCGCAGGCTTTGAAACGAAAGCGAAAATCACATTGTTGACGCTTGCCTCCCTCGTCGCGCAGGCCCTGACAGCGGCGACCATAGTGCTCAATGATATCGCCGTCGGCATCGACTTTACCCCAAAAGGTGTTGGCAAATTCACAGCTCGGGCAAAATACCATCACCGGGACGGAATCGGTGCAGGGTCTGCTGGCGCCGATTTCCGGTGCAAACAGGTCGTAATGATTGCCGGCAAATTCAAGCACCAGACAGTCCTGCTTGTCCGGGCTCAGCCGCAAGCCTCGACCGACGATCTGCTGATAAAGGCTGACCGATTC
>JBFGYY010000539.1:0-2436 GCA_041587095.1 Motiliproteus sp.
CGGCAAAGTCACCTTGCTCGTCGATGATGAAAACAGAGTCCAGCAAGTGCGTTTACATATCGTGGAATTCAGGGGATTTGAGCGCTTCATACAGGGCCGCCCTTTCTGGGAAATACCCATGGTGACCCAGCGCTTATGCGGGATCTGCCCGGTTAGCCACCATTTGGCGGCAGGCAAGGCGATCGATATGCTGGTTGGCGCACGGCAACTAACTCCCGGCGCTGAAAAACTTCGGCGCCTGCTGCACTTCGGACAAACCCTGCAATCACATGCGCTGCATTTTTTCCATTTAGCATCCCCCGACCTTGTGTTTGGTTTCGATGCGCCCGCCATTCGTCGCAACGTAATCGAACTACTGGATTCTCATACGGATATTGCCCTCAAGGGGGTCAAATTACGCAAATTCGGTCAGGAAGTGATTCGGATTTTGTCGGGAAAACGCATCCATGGCTCGCTGGTCATACCCGGGGGGGTGAATAAAAGCCTTAGCCGCGAAGATATCAGCTATCTAAAGGCGCTTGCCAATGAATCCCTGCCTTGGGCCATTGACGCCGCTGAACTGGCGAAACAGCTGTTTCTGGCAGATAAATCCCGTCACCAGCGCTTCGCCCGAATCCGTTCACCGCTTGTGAGCCTGGTCGCAGATGACGGCGCTCTGGACCTGTATCATGGCGGGTTACGGGCTAAAAGCCCTGACGGATCCCTGCAGTTCGATCATTGGGATTATTGCAACTACGGGCAAAAAATCCGCGAGCAAGTTAAGCCCTGGAGCTATATGAAATTCCCCTTCCTGAACGAGCTGGGTCCGGATGAGGGGTGGTATCGGGTAGGCCCCCTGGCAAGGGTACTTAATTGTGACCATATAGGAACGCCAAGGGCAGAGCGGGCCCGCGTTGCGATGCTGCAGGAGATAGAGTCGCAGGAACAGGGCTCACTTCTGTACCACTGGACCCGCATGATCGAACTTCTGCATTGCGCAGAGGCTATCAGCGCGCTTCTGGAGGATCAGGATCTGAGCTCAGATGACTTAATCGCCGATCGCGGCAAGCGAAACAATGAATGTGTAGGGGTCATTGAAGCCCCGCGTGGCACCCTATTCCATCACTATCGTGTTGGTGACGACGACATGGTTGAAAAGGCAAATCTGATTGTCTCAACCACGAGCAATAACCAGGCAATGAACGAGGCCGTTCGCGATGTGGCGATTAACTATCTCGACGGACACGAAATTACTGAGCCATTGCTGAACCACATTGAAGTGGCTATTCGCGCCTATGACCCTTGCCTGTCCTGCGCGACGCACGCCATAGGCCAGATGCCCATGACGGTAGAGCTACAACACCTGAACGGTGACATACTTCACCGCCTCAGTCGCGATGATACCGGCGAAATCCATGCGTCCTGAACAGGTCAATCAACTGCGAGAAGCTCTGACTCGTTGCACACAATTGCTGGTGTTAAGTTGCGGTAACCCCTCACGCGGTGATGATGGAGCCGGTCTTTTGGTTCATGAGCAACTGGCCCTGTTCAAAGACAGACAACCCGCCTTACCGGTGCGTCTTATCCACGATTTTCAGCTACAGATTGAAGACATTCTGGAGATTCGAGACGGCGACCTGATCATGTTCGTCGACGCCTGCATCAACTCGGAAACAGCTTTATCGATAAAAGCCGTTGAAACAGCGCCTGCTCAGGGCGCCTTCAGCCATAACCTATCACCTTCACAATGGCTGGCCATCTATCAGGAGGTCAGCGGCAAGACTTCAGATGCATTGCAAGTTGGTATTGCAGGGAAAAAGTTTGATTTAGGTGATGATGCGCTAAGCGCTGAGACGCAGTCAGCATGCCTGCAATTTACGGAGGGACTTGAGCGGTTGATCGTTGAGCGTTTCAACGCGTAATGTCACTACAATCAAGCATGAATTATTTGAAAATCCGGGCTTGCTTTTGCCTCGACAGGCGCCGGGCGTCAGACAGCTCGCTCGGAGAGAGCATAGCGCCAACGGCATCGCGCGCCTTCTCAGATTGTTTATCACCGGCAATAACGGCGGCGTTCCACCAGCTGTAAGCTTCAACAAGATCTTTCTTAACACCTTCACCCTTAAAGTACATCAAACCAAGGGTTATTAGCGCATTAATATTGCCCTGTTCGGCAGCAAGCTGATGCCACTTGATCGCTTCTTTGTAGCGACGAGGAACCCCCTGGCCGTTGTAATACAGCACACCGAGATTTTGCTGTGCCGGCGCCAGGCCACGATCAGCAGCATGCTTGAGCCACAAAGCCGCCTGCGCATAGTCCTGGCTCAACCCCAGACCGTCTCGATACAGCATACCTAACCGGTATTGCCAGAAAGGGTCATCTTGCTGCGCCGCGCGGTTATACCAGCTGGCCGCCATCATGTAGTTGGTTGCAACACCAAAACCCTGCTCATAAAG
>JBFGYY010000540.1:0-2430 GCA_041587095.1 Motiliproteus sp.
CGACAAATAGCCTCCCCTGTCGGATTACGCTGCGCTAATCCGACCTACCGAAACGACCCAATTCAGAAAAAAGCTGGAGCCTGCCGCCGTTTAGTGCCTGGCAGCGTCGAAGACGCGTCCTAGTCGCTAGTACCCGACCCGCAGCGACCAACATCAGACAGCCGCTGGAGGCCTTTGGGTTACTCGCCAGCTTCCCAACCGGAGGTGATCGGATAACGTCGGTCGCGACCGAATCCGCGCTGGGTGATACGCACGCCTACCGGAGCCTGACGGCGCTTGTATTCGTTCAGATCGACCAGACGCACGACGCGGCGCACCGTCTCTTCGGCAAAGCCCTGACCGATCAGGTCATGGGCGCTGAAGTCCCGCTCGACATACAGCTCCAGAATGCGGTCAAGTTCCTCATAAGGAGGCAGGCTGTCTTCATCGATCTGATCGGGAGCCAGCTCGGCGGAAGGCGGGCGGGTGATCACCCGCTCGGGGATCACGGGAGACAGGGTATTGCGGTAACGCGACAGGGCAAAAACCAGGGTTTTAGGCACGTCTTTCAGTACGTTGAAGCCACCGGCCATATCACCGTAGAGCGTCGAATAGCCGACCGAGTTTTCACTCTTGTTGCCGGTTGTCAGCACCAGATAACCCTTTTTATTCGAGATCGCCATCAGCAGCACGCCACGGCAGCGGGCCTGCAGGTTCTCCTCGGTGGTATCGCGCTGATGCCCAACGAACTCTTCGCGCAGGGTGGTCATAAACGCTTCGTACATCGGCTCGATCGGCAGCACCGAGTAGGTCACGCCCAGCGCCGTTGCTTCAGCCTCTGCGTCGTCCAGGCTCATCTGCGAGGTATAGCGGAACGGCATCATCACCGCTTCAACACGGTCCTTGCCCAGCGCATCCACGGCAATGGCCAGAGTCAGCCCGGAATCGATCCCGCCGGAAAGCCCCAGTACCACGCCCTTAAAACCGTTCTTGTTGACGTAATCGCGCACCCCGAGAACCAGCGCCTGATACACACTGGCGTGCATATCCAACGGATTCGCGGCGGGCATCGCAGGCTCCAGGTGACCGTTATCCAGACGGTAATCGACCGGATACAACCCCTCTTCAAATTCCGGTGCGCTCAACGCTTCGCTACCGTCAACATTCATCGCCAGCGAGCCGCCATCGAACACCAGTTCATCCTGCCCGCCAACCAGATTGGCGTAGATGATCGGGAAGCCGCCCTGATGAACCCGCTGGGTCAGCAACTCACGCCGCTGCGCTGATTTAAAGCGGTGGAAGGGGGAGGCATTCAGGTTCAGCATCAGGTGTGCGCCGGCCTCGCGGGCCTGCAGAACCGATTCGGGACGCCAGATATCTTCGCACACGCTCAGGGCCACCGGTACACCATGCATAGGCACAATGGCCGCCTGATCACCGGCGATAAAGTAGCGTTTTTCGTCAAAGACCTGGTAGTTGGGCAAACTTTGCTTATAGTACTCGGCGATGAGTTCACCCGCGTGGATCACACCCGCGGCGTTAAACAGGCCTTCGCCGGTGTAGCGCGGGTAGCCGATCACCACATACAGCTCCGGGTCCAGCACATCCTGCAGGCGCTTCAGGGCCGCATTGGTACGTTTTTCGATACTGGGCCTGAGCAGCAGGTCTTCCGGCGGATAGCCGCATAGCGTCAGCTCCGGAAACAGGACCACCTGAGCATCCAGCGACGTTTTGGCGCGCTGGGCGGCAGCGATCACCTTATCGGTATTACCCGTGATATCGCCAACCAACAGGTTCAGCTGTGCCACCACCACCCGCAAACTCTTTGCACTCACCCTAACGCTCCCGATTCAAATACAGATATAGATACACCGGCGAAATATTTTCCGCTATTCATGGCCGGGGAGCAAAGGTTAATCGCCCGCAAGTAGGGTGTGAACAGCTTTAAACGCCGCACACACCGGCACACTAGCGGTTTTACTCTTCAAACATGTCGGGGCGGGGCGCATCGGGCCGGTAAGGCGCGGGGTTGATACTCGGTGTCCGCTGCAGCAGAAGGTCTGCCAGCAGACGGCAGGATGCCGGGGCCAGCACCAGTCCGTTACGGTAATGCCCTGCATTGACGAACAGGTTGTCGCTGCCGGGCATCGCGCCGATATAGGGGATGCCACCCGGCGAGCCGGGCCGTAGACCCGCCCAGTGCACCTCGACCGGAAAGTCGGCCAGCGCCGGTAAAATGGCCAGTGCGCTGGCGTACAGCTGCTGGTAGGCCTCTTGTGTCGTGCGCTTTTCAAAGCCATTGCGCCGCAACGTACTGCCTACGAGAATGCGGCCGTCATTGCGCGGGATCAGGTAACGCCCCTTATCCAACACCACACGATTCAGCAGCCCCGGCCTGGCTTTAAAGAGCAGCATTTCGCCTTTTACCGGCTCGATCCGCAGCGGAGATAA
>JBFGYY010000541.1:0-2429 GCA_041587095.1 Motiliproteus sp.
GCGACGCAGGATGCGTCAACATTGGCCAAAAACCCATGCGAGCCCCTGAAAATCAAGCAGTTCCACGCAACTGCGCCAGTTTTCCAGGGGCGATGGACAATAGGAATGGACCTACTTTGTCCACCAGGTTAATTGTTAGCCCCGGTCTCGACCACTTTACAGTCACAAATAATGCCGCCAGGGTGTCCGGAAGGATGCAAGAGACGCCCGACATTGGCGTCGGTCACCAGCTCAAGGCGCCGTTCCCGCAGGCGGTCCAGCCCCTGGTCGATGCTCATCCCGGGCTCGGTAACCGCGTACGAGGCGATATTTTCGCGACTTAACCAGCCAAAGAGTTTATCACCAAGGTGACAAAAGACGACCTGCCTGACGCCGTGCCGGGCAAGGAGAGCACTAACATCGCGCCCGCGGCCTTTAGCTTCATTGTGAATAATGCCGCTCAATTCACCCCTTGGCGTAAACAAAGCAAAATAATCGACATGACCAAACTTTTCGGATATCACACCGTTATGCGCGTTATCTGAATCAACGGGTATCGCAATCATTACAATCTCCCTGTTAATGGTTGCAGGCAGCGTCGCAATCGTCGCTGGCCTTGGCATCACTCGGGGTAAGCCGGTGCCGACTGAGCGCTTATAACGCCGGCGTCGACTCGAACTTCCCGGGTTTCTGGCATTTCGCAAGCAGCCGATTGCTGTGCGATACGCAAGATAACGAGAAATAGTGCAGATATCAGGCCAGCCATTAATCTTCAACCGCGTGTATCGTGCCAAGACCTGTAAACACGGGCACCGCTGGCTGCAGCAAAAAGCTTGGAATAAACCGACGAGTAAGCATCACAGAAATGTCAGCAGAGGCTGTCCGGTAAGCGACAGCAATATGCTGTCGTTTGTCAGGTTCGCGACGACAACAAAAATGCGCCCGCACCATGTTATAGCCGGGTAAACACGCCATCGGGGGAATAGGTTCCTGCTACCGTATTCTGGCAGCGCCTAGTCGTCACCGGTTTCATCATGCTGTTTGCCGACAGCGTCGGCTGAACAGCGCTGTGTCATGCTCTTAAACAGGTGGTCGAAGTGGTGCTGCACCGATTCGAGGTTGACCAGACTCATACCGCTGGAGAAACCGAACCAGGTGTACAGGCCATTGAGGTCACGGAACATCGGCGGCAGCGAGGTCGGACCGGCAATCAGCCCCTCCTGCGAACATTCATACAAAACCGGCAGATCATCCAGGGTGACTTTGCCGACAAACAACATCGGGAGTATCTCTGGTACCCCGGACAAAATGGCGCTTTTGATAAAATTAACGGTCTCCACAAAGCCCCGTACATAAGAAAGATCCTTGGTAAAACAGGCCCCACCCTGCACCATTCCGCCACGAAAAACCCGTTGCGCGACTTTGTAACTGGCCTGTTCCGACAGCCCCCGGTCGATAAAACAGCGATATACGTCAAGAAAATCAGCCCCCTGCTCGGCCATGTCGATCGCGACCACCCGGTCACTGATTCGCCGGGCCCGATCGGGAAAGGAGCTGAAGGTCAGGGTCTCGATCAGTACTGCCAGCCCTTCTTGTATCGCGGTGATGCGTGGCGAGCCGACACTCAGCCAGGTGGCCCAGGGCTGGCGGCGACCATTCAGGGTGGTCCCTACATGCACCCAGCCTTCATGCACCTCCAGCACACGAAGATCCAATTCGGAAAAGCGGGCGTAGCTGTTAATTTTTATGCGATCGCCGCCTGCAGCTGCATCGGAAACAATACCGTCACTCAGCACCACCGTGACGTTCTGCCCGGCAAAATAAGGCGCAAGCCGGCGTTGCAATTCATCCACGGCGGTCGCCGCATCGATCTCCTTCGGATAGGGATGCGCCAGATGTGCGACAGCCGGTAGCGAGAAAATAGCACACAGACGCTCCCCCAGCTCCAGCAAGGTCTGCTTATCACCGCGCAGATGATCTCGGGCGCTGCCGAATAGCTCACGACTGGCCGTCATAAAACCCGGCTGGCCACGAGAGCGCAGCAGTTCCAGCACCAGCAGATACTGATCAATCGTTTCACGCATAATGCGCCCGAGCTTGTCGTGCCGACCCAGAAACCGGTCGATATCCCGTAACAGATCCCGAAGTTCACCGGCTTTAGCCACCGGATCAAAACGCAATGGCTGGGCTTCATAAAAGTTCCTGTCCACCGCGGGAAGTGCGTTGGCCCCGGCGGCAAAAAAGTCATCCTGGAAACGCTGGGGCCATTTAATAGCATCCAGCGTCAGGATCGGTCGCTGGATCTCAACCAGGCGATCCGATAAGCGTTTGACCTGCTCGGCATAGCGTTGTTTGTCCATATCGGATTCCCTACCCGGTAGCGGGTATTGGCTGAGTTAGTCAGGTTGTCGAAGACGGTGCAGGTTTACAGGCCTGCCGGATACACACGC
>JBFGYY010000542.1:0-2421 GCA_041587095.1 Motiliproteus sp.
GCCGTCGAAGCCTTTGGCTATCTCCCAGGGGTGGCGATCGGCTTTGAGTTGATCCTGCAGTTCGCGCAGCGTCAGATCCAGAGCGATACCGACCCCTTCAATCGCTTGCAGGCAGTCCGCTTCAGCGGCATTGCTTAGCGGTTGGCCGATCAGCAGTGCCAACTCGGTTTCAAAATGGCAGGGACCGCGCCCGGCCGGCAGCACAATTGGTTGACGCAGATCGGTCAGTGCCGTCGCGGGCTTCATAAACAGCAGCGGTGTGGTTGGCACCGGATTGTTGAGTTCCTTGGCGTGATCGGCGTAGTTGCGCCCTACGCAGACGACTTTTCCGGGTTGCAGGTCTAATATAACGCCATCGCTACGCAGATGCTGATAAGGTTTCATCATCGGATCCTTGCTAGGGGCTGGCTGTACTCACCGGGGTGAGAAGTCGCCCTGAATACTGAATGGTTTGTCTTGGATCAAGTGCTTAACAGTTCGTGTGTCCGTTTCTTGCTTACGGGTGTCCGGTTTATTAGCATGAATTTTCCGTGCGACACCGTAATTTCAGGTTCATCGTTACGCCCTTCGGAGCCCGAACCAAGCATGTTTATACACATTGGCAACAAAATTATCACCGTTTTCAGCCTGGTCGCCAGTTTGGCGATGCTGAGCATGATCTTTTTTTACACCCATAACCAGGAACAGAGCATCATGGCCCAGAATGAACGGACCATGAAAAAACTGACCGAGAGTGTTATTGAAGGCCTGCAGACGGTGATGCTGGCAGGCTATGCCGACATTGCCCACAGTTACGCCAAGCGGCTGAAAAGGGTGCCCGAAGTCACCGATTTCGTGATCATGCGTACGAATGGCAAAGAAGCATTCCTGGATAACAGCACCATCATCAACGTGAATAACCGGTTAGGGGAAGAGGACTTCGATCCCCGTGATACGCCGAGTCTGCACCAGGTTTTGCCTGCGACAGATCCGTATCTGCAGCGCGTGGTTTCCACCCAGAAATTGACCACCTATTACGAGACCGATGCCCAGAACCAGCGCCTGCTGACCTTTTTGGCGCCGATTATCAATGCCAAAGAGTGTAATCGCTGTCACGGCAGTGAGTACCCCTTGCGCGGAGTCCTGAAGCTCACCACCTCCCTGGAGCCTATCCAGCATGACATCAAAGTTGCCCGCTATCAGTCCCTGATTGTTCTGGTGGTGGCGCTGGTGCTGGTTTTGCTGATCACCAGCTTTCTGATTCGGCGCTCGGTGGTGCGGCCTATCGATCAGATCACCAAGGCGATGCACGAAGTGACGCGCGGCGATCTCGATCAGGAGGTGCCTGTTTTCGGTCGTGACGAACTGAGCCGAATGGCGACCAGTTTCAACCATATGTCACGCCAGGTCCTGAATACCTACAAAGGCTTAAAAGGTGAGCAGGATAAGCTGAATACGGTCATCCTCAGTTCGCAGGAAGGGATCGTCGTAACGGACAGCAGCGGTGCTATCGTTCTGGTCAACCCCGCTGCTGAACGGTTACTGGCTAAAAGCCGGGATGAAATTATCAACGGTGGCTTCCTGAACATCATCGATGAGCCCAGCCGTGTTCGCGAGTGCCTGGATCAGACCGGCGGCGCGCCGGTTTTGATTGAATACCGCGACAAAATATTGCAGATGGTCGCCTCGAGCATTCTGGCTGAGTCCGGTGATGTGGTTATCGGTTCTTCGGTGCTGCTGCGCGATGTTACCGAAGAGAAGAAAATGGAAAAGAGCCTCATCAAAATGTCGACCACCGATGGCCTGACGGGGTTGTTTAATCGTCGCCATCTGGATTCGTCACTGGACATCGAGCTGAAGCGGGCGCGGCGCTACAAGCTTGACCTCTCGATAATTATGTTTGATGTCGATCACTTTAAGCGCTTTAACGATGAGCATGGCCATGACCAGGGCGACCGGGTGTTGCAGGTTCTGGCGGACGTTATGCGCGAGGCGGTGCGCGAAGTCGATATTCCCTGCCGCTACGGTGGTGAAGAGTTTCTCATTATTCTGACCAATACGCCGCGCAGCGGTGCATTGATCACCGCCGAGCGGCTACGGGCAATGGTCGAGGCACGCGTTATCGATAATCTGAATGTAACCATCAGTCTTGGTGTGGCCTGTTTCCCCTATCAGGATGTTCTGGAGGCCGACGAGTTTATCGAGATGGCTGACAAGCAACTTTATCGGGCTAAAGATGAGGGACGTAACCGTGTCTGTTCGGCCTAAACGCGGTAAAACAGGGTTGCCGGCGCTATTGCTGATGGTCGGTGCGATGAGCACGATTTCTATAAGCGTTGCTTATGCCCAGGACCCGAGCCACGATACCACGATTCGTCTGAGTTCATCCCCGCAGGAGCCGGTCACGCCGATTCCGGTATCGTTAGAACTGGACAGCGACAA
>JBFGYY010000543.1:0-2421 GCA_041587095.1 Motiliproteus sp.
CGGGTCATGGATTACCAGCAGGAGCAACTGGCGCGCAGCCTCGGTGAAGGACACAGGGTCATTCACGGTGTCGCCGGGTCCGGCACGACCATGATACTCGGCTATCGCTGCCTGTACCTCGCCAGGCTGTTGCACAAGCCCATTTTGGTCTTGTGCTTTAACGTTACCCTGGCGGCCAAATTACGCAGTTATGTACGCGGCCAGAACATCGAACACCAGGTGCAGGTGTACCACTTTCATGAGTGGTGCAGCAGGCAGGTGCAGAGTTACCAGGCAACCATCCGGAGTAGCGAGGCTCCCCTGTTCCAGCGTCAGGTGGAGGCCGTCATCGAAGGGGTAGAGAAGGGCCTGATTCCCAGGGCCCAGTACGGCGCCGTTATGATCGACGAGGCCCATGATTTTACCGCTGACTGGCTGCAGCTGGTCACCGGTATGGTCGACCCGGAAACCAATTCCTTGCTGTTGCTGTACGACGACGCGCAATCCATCTACCAGCGCAACGGCCTCGGCTTCAGCCTCTCCAGCGTTGGCGTGCAGGCCCGAGGCCGCACCACCATCCTCAAGCTGAACTATCGCAATACCCGCCAGATACTAAAATTTGCCTACGAATTCGCCAGCAGTCACCTGCAAGAGCAGGACGTGGATGAGGACCACCTGCCATTGATTCGGCCGGAGTCCGGTGGCGGTGACGGTGACGTGCCGGTTTTGCGTGCCTTTGATTCCAGCACCGCCGAGAGCGACTTTATCGCCCGTTGTATCCGCAAGTGGCAGGCGGACGGCTGTGCCCTGCGCGATATCGCCGTAGTATATCGCAGCAACCGCACCGGCAGTCGCATCGCACAGGCACTGGGCCGGGCCGGAATTGACTACCTGCTCGCCCACGACCGGGTCACCAAGGCCAGCTACGACCCGGAGCGGGAACGCGTATCACTGCTGACCATGCACAGCAGCAAGGGGCTGGAGTTTCCCCGGGTAATTGTGGCGGGAATAGGGGAGTACCGGTGCAAGGAAGAAGAGCTGGAGACGGAAGTGCGACTGCTCTATATCGCCATGACCCGGGCCATGGACAAGCTGCTGATTACCACCTGCCGCAACGATTATCTTGCCGGACAGCTGCGCAGTACCGCCAGGGCGCTGACGGGTTAATGTGACGGGGGCTACAGAGCACGTCACCTGACTAGGTTAGCCTCCGCTGGCGTCTGTAATTTTAGAAAACAGATTGATTACGGCCACTCCAGCCACGATCAGGCATATGCCCATAATGGCCGGCCAATCGAGTTTTTGCCCGAAAAATATATAACCTGCCAAGACTATCAGAGCGGTACCGGCTCCAGCCCAAACTGCGTAGGCGATTCCCACCGGAATGGCTTTTAAGGAGATTGAGAGAAAATAGAATGAAATGACATAGGAGACAATAACCACCGCAGACGGGACCAGTCGAGTTAAGCCTTCAGAGCTCTTTAGAAAAGAAGTGCCGATGACTTCTGTAACAATTGCAATGGAGAGATAGAACCAATGTGACATGTGAATTTCTCCGTCGTATGGCTGGCCCCACACGCCATACGGTTCCGGGTTCTGGCTTTTTAGATCAATGTTTGTTGCTATAGACGCCAAAGTGAATATACATTTCCCGGGCCTTGCGGCCCTCGGCAACGTTAGCCGGAACCTCGTGTGACACCGGGTCCAGGCTGCGCAGGTAGGCGACGATAGCGCGTGCGTCAGCGTCCTTCAGCCGGGTGTAGGCGGGAAATGGCATAACCGCCAGGCCCCTGTTGCCGTGGCGGTCGACACCGTGGCGAATCATGTTCAGTAACTCGGTGTCACTCCATGCACCGATGCCGGTTGCAACGTCGGGGGTCAGGTTAGGCGCGTACAAAACGCCCGGGTTTTTAACCAGCAGCGGGTTGGAGTAGGCGATACCAACCCGGGACCCGGCCAGGCGGCGTGCGCTGTTGGGCATCCCGATAAGCGCGCCATCGGTATGGCAACTGCCACAGCCCAGTAATTCGACCAGGTATTTGCCTTGCTCGACCTGTTCCACAGGGTACGCCGCCAAAACCTTGTTGCCGGGTGCCGGCGCCTCCATGATCGTGGTGGGCGTGTGCGCTTCAAAATCTGCCAGTGGATCGGGTGGGGTGGCACAGGATTGCAGTGCCAGAATCGCTATCGTACACAAGAGTGGGGGCAATAGATTTATTTTTTTATTCCACATCCCCACGCACTCCTTCTCTTCGGGTAACTCAAGAATAATGATATCAATCGCTACTTTAAACAAGTTGATTGACATCAAGAGGCGGTGCTGAATCCGGCTGCAGTGACAGCCACAGAGCCAATAGCCAGCGTCAAGCCGCGCTTTGTATTAGTCTGTTTATAATAAACCGTCCTAAACAGCTTGTTCTTTACTAACTTTTTGATCCTTGC
>JBFGYY010000544.1:0-2398 GCA_041587095.1 Motiliproteus sp.
ATGCCGGTGTATATACTGGGCCAGCACCTCTTTACCGGTGCCGCTCTCTCCCATGATCAGTACCGTTGAATCGGTCACGGCGACCCGCTTCGCCAGTTGCAGCACCTGCTTACTGGACGCCTCTTCGGCGATCGGCTCCGCGGCCCCGTCATCGTTCAGCGTACTGTTGACGAAACGAGCAACAATACTCAGCAACTGCTCGGGCTCAAACGGCTTGAGCAGATAATCCACCGCACCGTTGCGAATCGCATCCACGGCCCGGTCCACCTGCCCGTAGGCGGTCACCAGCAATACCGGCATACCGGGGTACGACTGGTGCAGACGCCCCAGCAGCTCATGACCATCCATGCCGCCCATATTGACGTCGCTGACCACCATATCCACCGCATGTCGGGTCAGTAGCTCCAGCGCCTGCTCACCGCTATCGGCTGCCAGAAAACCATAACCGGCCAACTCCAGGGTGTCGCACAGCGCCTCACGCAGATCCGCATCGTCCTCTACTACCAGTACACAGCCGTTCGTCATCGCTTGTTACCCGCCCTGTCTCGCCCGCAATACATCAACACTAAAACTCACACCGTTCATCATAGCTGGCACAAATCCCGTCAGTGACACCCTAAGCCTGAAGCCTGAAGCCTGAAGCCCATCATTATCCCTTCTCCCCCACGACGAAGGGCAGCACGATGCCGGCGACAGTACCCTTGCCCGGTTCCGACTCAAGCACAAATTCGCCATGGTGCGCGCGGGCTACCACCTGCGCAACCGCCAACCCCAGGCCCGTGCCCTGTGACTTGGTGGTATAAAACGGCTCCAGCGCCCTTTGCAGCGCCTGGGCATCCATCCCTGGGCCGTTGTCTTCCACCTGCAAGCAAAGACGCTGCGGTCCCACCTTGCGACTGCGAATCACCAGCTCCGTACCTCTACCGCAAGCCTGCAGGGCGTTTTGCACCAAGTTGAGCAACACACCGATCAACGCCTCACGATTGCATTGCACCCAACAGTCCGGGGTTTCATTGACGCACTCGGCGTCGGCATCGGCATGGGTCAGGGGCACATCCAGACCGTCTTCCAGACCGGCAAACAACTGTTCGACACTGAGCAGATCGGTGAGTTTGGTTTCCCCACGCGCAAACACCAGCATGTCGCGCAACTGCAGCTCCAGCGAACCCAGCCGCTCTTTAACCTTGCCCGCAAACTTGATGCGCTGCTCCTGAGTCAGGTCGGGTTTGAGCAGGTGTGAACTGTACAGCGTCGCGGCAGTCAGCGGCGTCCGGATCTGATGCGCCAGCGACGCCATCATTTTACCCATCGCCTGTAAACGCTGATGGTGACTGAGGCGTGCCTGCAGCTCGCGGGTATGAGTCTGATCGGTCAGCAACAGGATCTGTCCGGGCTCACCTTCCAGCGAGCGGGTAGCCAGACTGACCCGCCGCCCGTCTTTCAGCGAGACCTCGTGGCCATCATCAACCCGCGGCGCGAAGCTGCGCTTGATCACGTCGATCCAGGGCGTGCCCCGGAGCGGCGTGCCGAGCAGGTCCTCGGCGGCCGGATTGCATTCCTGCACCTTGCCATGGTTATCCAGCACCACCACGCCACCGGGCAGTAACTGCAACAGACTGTGCAGGCGCTGCGTGACCCGCTCTTTCTCCAGCAGCTCCTGCTCACGCAGCGCATTGACCCGCGCCAGTTCGGCGGTCAGCTGCGCCGCCTGCTTTTCCAGCTCGCCATAGTCATGGCTGAGCCGGTCCGACATCTCGCTGAATTGACGGAACGCTTCGAGCAGCTCCGGTGAACTGTTATCCAGCGCCGGCAACTGGCTATTCGCACTGCTCTGACGATTAGCACCGCTCTGGCTATTCTTGTCGCTCTGGCAGTTAGTGCCGCTCTGGCCGTTAGTGCCGCTCTGGCAGTCAGCGCCGCTCTGGCAGTCATCAGAATCTGAGGCATCGCCTGCGGGTGTAGGTCTCGGCATGCCGTTACTTCCGTTGAATATTGTATTTGCGCATCTTTTCAACCAGCGTCGTACGCCGGATCTGCAACAGCTCTGCCGCACGCGCAACGACGCCGTTGGCCTGATCCAACGACTGATCAATCAAGGTTTGTTCCAGATCATTCAGATAGCCTTTCAGATCCAAACCGTCGTCCGGCAGCATAATCGCCTCGGCGACCTCAACAGCACTAGCTGTCTCGCCAATTACGGCCGAGCCGATGGCTTCGACATCCATTAATAGCTGTTCGTTTTCTGTTAAGGTCTCATGCACAGAATCGGCAGCAGTGCCCTGACGGAATTTTGCCGGTAATTCGCCGACACCGATAATCTGGCCGGGATGCATAATGGCCAGCCGCTCGATCAGATTGGCCAGCTCGCGCACATTACCCGCCCAGCCGTACTGCGCCA
>JBFGYY010000545.1:0-2394 GCA_041587095.1 Motiliproteus sp.
CGATACGAATAATGTTCACCCTCCAAAAATGAATCGACTATCGCCAGCGACTCTTCGGCCGTCTTTTGCTCTGCGGCAGGGTCTGTTCGCTCTGAAATGATCAGCGGTGTACGGGCCTCATCAATAAGAATGCTGTCAGCTTCATCCACTATCGCAAATTGCAAACCACGCATAACAGGCTCTGAACCCGTTGCCGAAGACCTGAACAGGCGTGATAGTTTGATGCGTAATGTGCTGTTGCGGTTCTCTAACGCCATCCGGTCTCGCAGATAGTCAAACGCGACTTCCTTATTCGTACAATAAGTAATATTCGCCCGGTAAGCACGCCGTCGCTCCTCACCGCTCATATCACTTACGACCAGACCCACGGTTAGCCCTAGCGCTTCGTAGACTGGTGCCATCAGATCCCTATCCCTGCGTGCCAGGTAATCATTCACGGTGATCACATGCACAGAAACGCCGGAAAATGCTGCGGTAGCCGCTGTCAATGTTGCGGTCAGCGTCTTGCCCTCTCCGGTTTCCAGCTCAGCGACGCGTTCCTGCAACATCACGTAACCCGCCTGCAACTGTACGCTGTAGTGAACGAGGCCGATGGTGCGGCGAGCAGCTTCACGTACAACAGCAAAGGAACGAACCACACACTCTTCCTGCAAGCCGAGCCGGATAATATCCGCGCGTAAACATTCAACGAACCGGGTAAAACCAGCCGTATCAAGTAACGCCAGACTTGCTTGCAGATCGTTAACCGACGCCACGAAACGCTTAGTCATTAAACGGCGGTACGGCCCAAGTAATTGCCCCGTGGTTTTCAGTGCTCCCCCGCTGACGGCTCGCTGCCACCCCATCTCGATGTCCGTCCGCTCGGGATAAACCCGCATACCCGGGAGGTCTACACAAGTCAGATCCGCCACCGACTCAGACATTGAAGCGCTTAAGGAACAGCTGTCTGATTCGTCGATAGGCTTGAAACGCCAGCGGCTCGTAACCATGGCCAAATCGTACATAAACGCGGCTACCCACGCCGCCCGCCGTGGCAGGATCATCAATTTCAAGTTCAAGTTGGTACAGCATTTCAAGGGCCGTCATACCTTCAGAATCTCCGGGATCGACAGGAATCTGCCCACCGCCCTGCGTTGAAAGAGCCACGCTAGGCAACGCGGTGGTAACAAAGGGAAGCTCATGTCGTACGGTGGCGGAACGCATCGCTGAAAAGTTCTCCGCCGGGCGCACGCTGATTTGAAACGTTTGGCCGCGGACCAGATCAATGGCGTTTTGTGGAATAACGACCCGCACCGAAGGGTCATCCAAATTGGTGACGTAGCCAAGAGACGTGCCTTTTCTGAAAAACTTTCCGACCAGGTCCTGGGGGTTCAGCAGCAGTACACTGCCCCCCGCAGGACTAAGAACAACCATCTCTTCTTCCCGCTGAAGATTGATTGCCAATTCGGCTTTCGCGTGCTTAACCTGCTCTGCGATTAGGCGTGCCTCAGCCCGATCGATAATCTGCAAGGCTGCATACCTCGCCTGGAGCTCATTCAGTTCGGCGCGTAACACCCTGACGCGGGCTGGCATCAAGGGGTCCGTCATTCTTAGCAACGGTTCACCGGGGCCTACGATTGCATTCGGTTCGACCAGTATCTCTTCAACAATACCGTCAGCACTGACATGAATCACCGCTTCTCGCTCCGCCCAGATCACGCCCTCTGTCACCGTCGCGAAGGGAACAGGCACTAACGTGAGCATGGTGACTAAGGCAAAAGACAAGAGTCCCGATACGGCGAGTGCTTGAGGCCGCTTTTCACGCAGCACAGGACTACTGAACAGGAACCCCAGCATTTTCATCGCTGGCCAGACGAAGATCATTAATCCAGCCCAAACCCCAAGCACCACCCCAACAACAAAGTATTCGGATGCGACAAAGAGAATGATGGTGAGGGTGATCAGTATTCGGTACAAAAATGACGCTATAGAATAAAACAAAAACCAACGGGACTCGCCACTCGCGGTTACCGGTGACACGGCTTCTTCGACACCGAAAAGATAACGTTGAATCAAATACCCAAGATAACGGTTCGAGCGTGTGGCTAAATTGGGGATTTCTATTAAATCAGATAGCACGAAGTAGCCATCAAATCGTAGCAACGGGTTACCGTTAAACAGCACGGTAGATACTCCGCCAATGACCATAATGTTAAAGGCAAATGCGCGGATGAGTCCTGGCTCAGCATTCAACCACACAAACAGCGCTAAACACGCCAGAAAAATTTCCACGAGCATTCCCGCTGCGCCCACCAGAGCCCGGTGCCATTTGTTCGGAAACGCTGATGAAGCACTTGCATCCACATACGGTACAGGGATAAACACCAAGAACATGAGCCCAACCTCATGCACTTC
>JBFGYY010000546.1:0-2387 GCA_041587095.1 Motiliproteus sp.
CACAGACCCGGTCTCTGCCGCTTGATTTAGCCCGGTAGAGAGCCTTGTCTGCTTTAGCAAACAGACTGTCGAGATCTTCGTTTGCCGCAACATCCCATTGGGCGGCGCCTATGCTGACCGTGACACGAAGTATTTGTCCCTGTATGCCGATTTCAATTGCCCTGATAGCTTTCCTGATGCGTTCCGCCAGCTGCAGCGCGTCAGCTGTATTGGTTTCAGGGAGAAGAATAACGAACTCCTCGCCGCCGATTCGCGCCAGGATATCGCTACTGCGCAGTTGCTCTTTGCAGGTGTGGACAAACGTTTTTAGCATCAGATCGCCACTTGCGTGGCCATAACTATCATTGATTTTTTTAAAGTGGTCCAGGTCAACCATCAGCGTTGACAGGGGGCCTCCATGGCGGCGGCTGCGTTGTAATTCGGCGTAAGACAGCTGATCGAACTGGCGACGATTGTAGGCGCCAGTCAGCGGGTCGGTTGACGCCAGCTCTTTGTAGTGTTCGCTCTCCCGGTGCTTGTATTGCAACTCCAGCTCTTCCAGATCACCTTGCAGTAATCCCAGACGGCAGAGTTCATAAGCGGCCGTAATTTGTTTGAGTTCGTCCTTGGCTAAGGGCTCGCGCAGTTTGCGTTCCCGGTTACCGGTCGCGAGTGCTGCCATGGCGCGGGTCAGGCGGCCAATGGGCCGGGTTATGCTCAGCGTTAGTAGCCGGGAAAGAATCAGTGCCAGAATAAACAATGTCACTAACAGTAAGGCCGATCCGAAGAGCTGCCAGCGTTGTTCTGCGGTATATCGTACCGTGTCGCTTTCAAGGTTTGCGATTAGTCGGGTGCTAAGTGCATGGAGCAGATCTATTTTCTGCGACATCAAAGCAAACCACTGCGTGCTGTCCATATCACGCAGGGATCCTTTGTTAGCCGCGTCTATCAGCGTTGTGGTCAGTGCTTTTGAGTGCTTGACGACGCTATCCCGGTTGAACTCCTGCCACTGCTTTAATGCTACAGGGCTAGCCAGCTGATTAAAGATCTGCGACAAGCTGCGCTCTTGCCCGCTAAGTTCTAAGAATTGGCGTAACAACTCCCCTTGCAGTGAATTTTGCTCAATCGCAAGGGTTCCCTGCGCGCGCTGCAGGCCGGCGGCCTCCTGCAGATGCATCAATGCGCTGAGAGAGGCTATCTGGTTGCTCAGGGTTGAGCGCATCGGCTGTTGCAACAGCCCGTCGTGGACGGCTAACAGCTGGCTGATAAACAGTGTGTAGTAGGCCTGCATGGTTGTCGTGGTCAATGAACGGTTATCTATTTGCCGCCGTTGTCGTGGTAATTGAGTTAATTGGCTTTTTATGTTGCGGACCTGCTCTGCGAATGAATCGGATAATATGGCCGGATAAAACCTATCCAGCTCATCCGCCAGCGCCTCCATGGCAGCATCACTTTGCTGGCGTTGTTGTGCTAACGCCTCACCGAATTGCTGGTACTCAGAACTGATCATGCCCGTGCTGAGCCCCCGTTCAGCTTGAAGGCTGTGTATCAGGGTACCTGTATGCGTAGTCAGCGAGATGACCCCTTGTATTGACCGCATCTCAGCCCATTGATTAGCGCTGTTCCATATGACGATCATGCTAATCAGGAGGAGGCCGCATACGGGCAAAAGGGCGGTCAGTAGAATCCGCTGTTTCAGCCTGATGTGCTGGCTCAGCCAGTCGGCGCCCCGTTTCAGTAAGCGAGCTTTGACCTGAGGTTGTTGTTTAGTCAGGCCTCCTCTGGCCATGGCGGGAATATAGCGCAGATCATCGGCAACGATATGGTTGATCAACCAGTTGATCAGAAACAGATTAACTTCCTCGGCTACCTGCCGGGAGCTGCTGGTGAGCAGGCGCTGTTTTAGCTCGGGAATTTTATCTGTAAAGGCGCGGTGTGTGGTGATATGTGCTTCGAGGTCGGCATACCGGCATTGGCGCAGTAAGTCTTCTTCACGCGCAAAGTGTTTATGGGCATAAACTTCGAGCTGGTCGAAAACATCGCCAATAACCTGATGCGTTTGCTGGCTCTCAATGGCTGCCGAGATGTTATTCATCAGTAACAGAAGTTGCTTGTGATCGTCATCGATCGCATCAATTCCGGTACTCAGTCCGTCAGTCCATTCTACTTCGTGCACGTCTTTTCCCTGTGTATCGCAGTGACAACTGAAGATTACGGTGGCTGATTGCTGCCCGGCTCGGATAAATACCGATACAAATGACAGCCGTAGGCATTATATCCCTTTAATGGGGGGCGCGCGCCGCCGTTTCGGTCGCTATTGCGCAGTGAAAGCACCATTTTGGTCGAATCTTGCCGGGTCTCTGTAATCGACGGGTGGGTCAGAATGTTTGCCATGTGGCCAAACCAGG
>JBFGYY010000547.1:0-2382 GCA_041587095.1 Motiliproteus sp.
CAGGAACCGACTTCATCGCGGAGCGATTCCCAAGCCTTGATCCATATGGGTGACTGGTGCGAATCAGTTTGGCTGATTACGCAACCGACAGAGCGAAGACCAGGGCGCAAGTGAGTCATCACGGCAGCTAAACAGGTAGAACAACAGCGCCGTAAAAAACTGCGCTGCCTGGACCTTTTGGTTCTTGACCACCGTCGGCTAATGGGTGACCCCTATTTACCACCTATTTTCCAATTTTCAAGGTAACCAGGAAATTGCTGCCAGCAAAATGTTTAGGTTAAGCTAGATAAATATTAGAGGGATTAATCCGGTTTTTATCTATTCTGTTGTCGGAAGCCACATATTCCGTGCGACAACCTGTTGCAAGGCAGATAAGTGATTGCATCGCTGGTCTCAATGCTATCTCGCTAGCCTGACCAGTGAATCACCTACTACAACCACCATAAGGAAAATAAAAATGCTATACATTGCGCTGATATACAATGAAGAAGGACCGCCCGATCCAGCAATCATGCAAGCCTATGGCAAGTTTAACCAGGAGATGGGCGATAATGGTAAAGGCTATATCAAAGCAGGCGATCCGCTGCAACCATCGTCAAGCGCGACATGCGTGTCACTGCGTGACGGCAAAAAGAAGCTCCGCGACGGACCGTTCATTGAAACCAAGGAACAACTTGGAGGCTACTATATCCTTGACTGTCCCAACCTCGATGACGCGATAGCGTGTGCATCAAAAATTCCGAGCGCGCTTACCGGAACAATTGAGGTACGTCCCATAATGAAAATGTAACGAGCAATCGATACGCCTGGCACAATGAAGCCAAACATTGACTACGATAAGGCGCTGGAACGTGTCGTTAGCGAAGATGCAGGAAGCGTTCTTGCGGTATTGATTGGCCAACTCAGGGACTTTGACCTGGCTGAGGATGTGCTACAGGATGCGATTGCAGAAGCTGTCGTCAGCTGGCGGCGTGACGATCCACCGCGCAATGGCGCAGCCTGGCTGCTGACAGTCGCCAGGCGCCGGGCGATAGATCGCTTTCGACGATCGAGCGTAGCGAGCGATGAGTCGGTAGTAAGGGAACTACTGGCTCAACTCGAAGACCGGGACATCGAACCAGAACAAGATCAACCAATCCCTGACGAACGGCTGCGCCTGATATTCACGTGCTGCCATCCAGCTCTTGGCGAAGATGCGCAGGTAAGCCTGACCCTGCGCACCCTTTGCGGTCTTTCGACGCCGGAGATCGCCCGCGCATTTTTGGTCGCATATGAAACCATGAGTCAGCGCATTCTGCGCGCCAAGAAGAAAATTCGAGACGCTGCTATTCCATATGAAGTCCCAGGTGAAACCGATCTCGACAATCGAGTCGAAGCGGTACTGGACGTCATCTACTTGATCTTTAATGAGGGTTATAAGGCTACGAAAGGCGCGGACCTCGCTCGTGTGGATTTGTGCGATGAGGCCATCCGCCTGGCCCGGGTACTCTACCAATCGTTGCCAGCACCTGAAACCGGCGGTCTACTTGCGCTGATGCTATTACATGACGCGCGACGCAACTCTCGCACCGACGAGTCGCGGGCGTTCGTTCCGATATCCGAACAGGATCGCAGCCAGTGGAATACTGACCTGATTCAAGAGGGCACTACGCTGCTTCGGCAATGCCTTCTTCAGCAGCGCCCCGGGCCTTTTCAGATACAGGCAGCCATCAGCGCAGTCCACAGCGAGGCCCCAACATACGATGCGACCGATTGGGCGCAAATCTCGGCACTGTATGCAGCACTGGCCCAAGTGATGCCTTCGCCAGTTGTGACGCTGAACCAGGCGGTCGCCGTGGCCAATGATGAGACTGCAGAATCCGGACTTGCGCTACTTGAGCAGGTTGCGAATGAACTCAAAGACTACCAACCACTTCACGCAGCCCGCGCCGAACTATTGCGGCGCTGCGGGCGCAATGCCGAGGCGGCCAGTGCTTACCGGCAAGCCATCGTACTGACCGATAACACAGCAGAGCGTGCTTTTCTGGAGCAACAACTCGCACAAGTTTTAATTTAATGTATCCCTTCGACTAGCTGGAAACTAAATAACGAGTTGATTGCTCCCGCGGCTTACATCCCACCGGGCATTTATGCTCAATTTAGATTAATCGCTTGTCGGATTTTCCATGCCCTCTGCGATATTCCATTGAACACTATGATTAAGAGGTTAAACCGCTTAAAACACAGAATGGGTGACCCCGTTTTCCGCTTGTGGAAATTCAGGAAGCATCAATAGCCTGGGGGGGGGAAGATAAACCCGGTGTTTGTCAAGGTAGTTGCCATGCGGGACTGATAGTGGCTCGACGGCGAGCTTAAAAAAGATAAGTGCACCACTGACTGACA
>JBFGYY010000548.1:0-2359 GCA_041587095.1 Motiliproteus sp.
GGTTTACCGCCCGCCATCTGTTGGGCGAAAAAGAGATGGCACAGATTACGCTCCGCTCTATTGGCGACGGTGTGATCACCACGGACCTGAACTGCTGCATTACTTTTATGAACCCGGTGGCAGAAAGGCTGACCGGCGTCACAATGGATAAGGCGCTTGGCAAGCCCTTGGCCAGCGTAATGACACTCTACAGTGAGATCACCCGTAAACCGGTTGAGGACCCCGCGCGGCGTTGCCTGGAGTCCGAGTCCGTGATCGAGTTGACCCAGCATATTTACCTGCCCCGTGACGACGGTAATCACCACCTGACATTAACGGCTGCGCCGATCGGCGGTGCGAACCATAAAAATCTCGGGGCCGTGCTGGTCATTCAGGATGAAGGTGAAAACCGGGTACTCGCCGAGCAGTTGACCTACCAGAGTTCCCACGACTCCCTGACCGGTCTGCTCAACCGTCTGACTTTTGGCGAACGTATTCAATCCCTGCTTTTGCATCCCGATCCAAAAAATTTGCCGATGTTGTGGCATATCGATCTGGACCACTTTTCGGTCATCAACGACATCTGTGGTTCCAAGGGCGGCGACATCTTCCTGACCCAGGTGTCTGAAAAGCTTAAGGGCTTGTTGACCAAACATGATCTGCTGTCACGGGTCGGCGGAGATGAGTTTGCTATTTTGCGCCAGCGCAGCGAGCCGGCCGATGCCCTGAATATGGCTTGCGAGTTACGTGAAGCGATCAATGAGATGCGTTTCGAATGGGATGGCAATGTCTTCGATATCACCTCGACGATCGGCGTGGTGTTGATCAACCAGGACTACTGCGACTTGTCGGAAGTGTTTATGGCGGCCAAATCGGCGGTCGACAGTGCCCGCGAAGATGGCCGCAACAATATCTGTATCCATAACAAGGATAAGATGGATAACAGCCGCAAGCATGAGCTGAGCATGTGGGTTCCCCGGATCAAGCGGGCTATGGATGAAGGGCGCTATCGGTTGTATCTGCAATCCATCGCGCCGGTTGAACCGCAGGGCTATGCGCGTCCTACCCACGCCGAAGTACTGCTGCGCATGGAGGAGGATGGCAAGATCATCCCGCCGATCTTTATTCCTGCGGCTGAAGAGTACAACCTCATGCCTCAGATCGACCGCTGGGTCGTGAGTCAGGTATGTGCCAGTATCGCCAAGGCAAAAGAGGAAGGTAGTGAGGCGAAAGATTTCTGTTTTTCCGTCAATCTGTCGGGCACGACGATTTCCGACACGTTCTTTCTTGATTTCATCCGCCATACCTTCGCGGAGTTCAATACGCCTACCGAGCAGATCTGTTTCGAAATTACCGAAACGGCCGCTATTCATAACCTGCAGTCGGCGGTGGTGTTTATTGAGGCGGTGCGCGCCATGGGATGCCAGTTCGCCCTGGATGATTTTGGCAGCGGTATGTCGTCGTTTGCCTACCTGAAAAGCCTGCCCGTAGATTATCTGAAGATTGATGGCGCCTTTGTCAAAGAGATGGCCGATGACCCGGTTCAGCACGGCATTGTGGAAGCCATTAACTGGGTTGGACGGACGCTGGGTATGCAGACCATTGCTGAATTTGTTGAAAATGACGCCATCGTGACTTGCTTGGGCGACATTGGCGTCGACTTTGCTCAGGGCTACGGCATCGACCAGCCGCGCCCCTGGGACGATTACTTCCGGTTGCGCGCCGAGGCGGATGCGGCCACGGAAAATTCGCAGCCGGCGCCCGGTGCGGTTACGGAGTAAGCTGCTAGAATCATAAGGTTACTTTTGGCAGGGAGCGATCGGATGTTGATAAAACTGGACCAGAGCTGTGCCAATACCCTGGGTTTTATGGCCAGTGGCAAGCTCACCGATAATGATTACAAGAACTTCCTGATCCCTGAAGTCAAAGAGGCGCTAAACCGGGAAGGTAAAATCCGCCTCCTGTTCCAGATGGAAGCGTTCCACGGCTGGGATATGCAGGCCGCCTGGGATGACCTGGTGTTCGGATTGGAGATCAACAACGATGTCGAACGGGTTGCCATTATCGGTGACCAGCAGTGGGAAGCCACGATGGCCAAACTGCTGCGCGTCTTCACCCACGGCGAAGTACGCTATTTCGACCACCAGCAGCAAGACGCCGCCTGGGAATGGGTGCGGGCGTGACCCGACGTTTGTGTTGATAGCCTGTCGGATTACGGCGACTCGCCTAATCCGTATATGGTCTCCTCCCGTTTTGCAACGGCTTAGAGTTGATGCAAGGTACAGGATCGCGTCCGTATATTCGGCCTGTTCGTGAGGCAATTTGATTACTGCCTCTGGCCTCGATGATATTCGGCACGTATCGTCCTTATCGACCTTAC
>JBFGYY010000549.1:0-2350 GCA_041587095.1 Motiliproteus sp.
GCAGTTATTTTAATATGCGTCTGTTCGTGCTTTCGGTGGATAGCCAGAATAATTGGCATTTACTCAAGACACTATAAACAGGGATGTAATAACAATCGCTACGCTTGCACAAGAAGAGCGCAAGGCTCGGCATCCTTGGCTCGCCCCTGCGGGCCTGTTCGTTGATAGTAACGTCTTATTTTGGCTTTGCTTCTATAAAGGCGGCGCTATAACGAAACTGTGAAAGATGTCATTACCCGCATTCAATACGCAGCGTATGGCTGCCCGCGTTAGATGAACTAGAATTACTCAGATGTACCGGACGTTTTAGATTAAACACAAGTGTTAAAAGCGTTACAGGCTGGCGCGAATTCAACTCCCAGGCCAAATCGGGTCCGGCTGCTTCTCGCTTTTATTCGTGCGGCCCGGGACATGTGCGTTTGGTTTCATCCATTCATCTCACGACAGGGGAGAATTACGATGACAAACAAAGCTTGTGACAAAGCCGTAGAAAAGAGGTTTGAAGCGTTTAACACCTACCAGAAATGGATGGAAGGCTGCGCAGCAACCTATCTGCGCCAGAAGTATCAATCGGTCGGTGATCAGCCCGCTGCCTTTGAACGCTGGTTTTACGACGCGCCGAAGATCATTCTGGTGCCCGGTGAGTTGAAACAAAGTTCGCTGGCAAAGGGCCAAGCCAAAAGGATATCAAATGCGGCGGAGGTGCTTGGCACGCATGAAGTGTGGGAGGGTTTTGTGAATGCCGCCAATGATATGCCTGCGCTGGCGAAGCTGTGTAAACGACTGGGCTTGCAGGAGAAGGACATCTCTATGCTGGTTGCGCTGACAACGGTTGCGGTCGCAGTCGGATCCCAAAATCAGGCGAAGACCTGCGGCGCTGAGTGTCCGTATTCCCATGCCCTGGGTTGCCTCATTGGTGGTGAGTGTACCCGGCCTGCGGGTCATGCTGGTAAGCATAAGGACGGACGCGGCCATAAATGGAACTAGCGAAAAGGGCCGCTAAGCGAGCCTGATTACTCCGGCGCTTACAGAGGTCGGAGGGCTTTTCCGCTCAGTAAGTTAAATGGTATTTCCCCGTTTTGTTTTGATGGCTAACAGGTTAATCTGCTCTTTTTTAACAGCCCGAATGAGCGATTATGTCTAACAGAAATCAATTCACCCTTGTCAGCTTTTTATGGCGGTTTGTGTTTGCACTGCTGCTGGTTTTTATAACTTACAACCCGAGCGGCTATTCGTGGTTTCACTGGCTGACCGATGATGTTGCGATGGTCTACAAAGTGGCGTCGGGTATTGTGCTGTTAATCGGCTGGGCGATGTTCCTGCGCGCTACCTGGAGTTCGCTCGGGCCGTTAGGCACGATTCTGGCCGCAGTGTTTTTTGGTACGATGATCTGGCTGTTGATCGAGTGGGGCGTATTGAGCCTGACCGATCCGTCAGTGGCGATATGGGGTGGTCTGTTTGTACTCAGCGGTGTGTTGGCGGCCGGCATGTCCTGGTCGCATATCCGTCGCCGCTTATCCGGGCAGTTGGATACGGATGAGATAGAAGGGTAGGGGCGGCCACGGGCTACAGGCTACAAGCGGCATGCAAAACCGAGGGCTGTGGCCAAGGCAGCAGGTTCAGGTTGGGGCTGTTTAGTTCCTAGAACCTAGTTCCTAGTCCCTACCAGCAGCGCAGCTGCGTCCTAGTCACTAACATTTGAATCGAGTCCGAAAAAACGATGACGGCAGCCCGACCAGGCTGCCGTTTTTTGTGGCGGGTTACTTGTCGATCATCCAGAGGTCGAGTTCGTACAGGTCATCGGGATTGAGGCTGCCGATGGCTTGTTTGAACTGGAACAGGTTACGTACATAGTTGTAACGGGCGTTGGAGTAATCGCGCTGCGAGGAGATCAGCTGACGCTCGGCCAGCAGTACGTCGACAACGTTACGCGTGCCTACCTCGAAACCGGCGGCGGTGGCTTGCAGGGCTGTTTCACTGGAGGTGGTGGCCTGCTGGCGGGCCTTGATCGTGGCGCGATCGGTCTGCAGGTTACGGAACAGGCTGCGGGTGTTCTGGGTGACTTTACGTCGCGTATCTTCGCGTAGTTCGCGACTGGTTTCCAGCCGGTGTATCGACTCGCGCTCCTGGGAACTGACGGAGCCACCCAGGTATAGCGGCACATTGAGGGTCAGGGCAATGGAGCTGGAATCGCCATCGAAGCTGTTTGTGTCGCTGTTGCTGAGACTGGCGTTCAGATCGACGGTGGGGTAATGCCCGGCTCTGGCAATCTTGGTTTGGGTCTGTGCGGCGGCGATGCTGTGGCCGGCGATAGTCAGTTCGAGGTTTTCCAGCAGGGCTTTGTCGACCC
>JBFGYY010000550.1:0-2345 GCA_041587095.1 Motiliproteus sp.
CCGTTGGCGCGAAGGGATCGAAGAAATAGCGTTGATAATTAAAATCTAACGACTCCACTTTGGGGTTATTAAGACGGTATATTTTCCTCATCGGCAGGTTTGCAAAATTAACATTAGGCAGATAAAAACGCCGCCAGAGCTCCTGAAGCGAACCATCTTCGTAAGCCATGGTCAGGCCGGCCTGAAGTCGGGCTATAGCCTTCTGGTTACTCTTATTGGTATAGAAAAAACGTGGCAAGGGATAGGCAATAACCATGCTGGTATCATAACTAAGGTTGGTTATATGGCTGTGTGATTGATATTCACTGAACAGTTCGCTTGCGCCCCGGCAAAAAAGATCGAACCGATTCATAGCAACCATCTGAAACAGGCTTTCATAATTGGAAATTTCGATAACCTGCATCCCGTTGTCGCGCAGAATATCGACATCCGCCCAACCGACACCCTGACCATGACTGAATTGTTTTAACTCGTCAAAACTAAGCGCGGCTTCAACTTGCTCCTTGATAAGCTCTGAGACAAAACAAACCCGGTATCCGACGATGCCTAAATCGACGGGAAATGGCACATACGCTAAACCGTCGAGTTCAAGCTGCTGGTCATAACTGGCTTTGAGAAAGAAGTTCGGATAATCATCCGCTTTGGCAACATAGACCGCCCTGGCGCTGTTCATTACAGGACTGAGTTCCACACGATAATCTCCGAAAGAAGCACGTGTTTTTTCCAGAGCCAGTGTAAATACGGCGGTAGAATACTGCGCACGTGGATCCAGGCCCGATTCCGGTGGCCTGAACGTAAAGACTGTTTCGGCACCTGCAAAGCGGCCAACGATAAGCAGCGCCAGAAAAACGTGATGAATCTTCATCTTAAGAACGGACACCTTTTAAGTTGATATAATCGGAATTCCCTGCCATTAGAGTCTATTTTACGAGCAGATTTTCATTAATCCTAAAAGAGCTTTTCCAATAGAGGCTCATGTTCTCGACACAACCGATACCGTACCCTACCGACGAACTATTAAATTTGTTCCTAAGCACAGAAAGTTATGTCTGACGTATGGAGCATCGAATATTTAGCATAGTATCCGACACCGCCGCTCACCATTGTGCTCAAAATTCAACCAGATTCTTGCCGCGCTGCAGCATACTGGATTATACTAACGTCTAAATACACAAACTCTGCAGCAAGGTCCAATTATGAAAAACCAATACTACACAGGCATTGCCAGTGACGATCGCCGCATTCAGCAAGAGCTACAAGCAATGGGCGCTTTTGATAACGGGGATGCTGTACAAAACAGTAGCGAAAAAGGCTGGTTAACATCTATCGCACAATTTGTAACCTGGATGCGCTGGAAGGGTGAAGTAGGCGTGTACGGCTGCCGTGTAGGAGCTGCATCAGCCCGTCGCCAGGAAGCCCTTAACTACACGTGTATCTAAGAGCTACTTACAGATTAAAGCTACGTTTAGCGTCATCCTGACCTAATGACGTTTAGCCTCGATGCTCCAGTGCTTGGGAGTGAACAAGAGAATTAGTCTTCCTGATTTCTCTCGTCACTCCCGTCTATGCGTGCCGCGCCCTTCGGTAAGTTGGCAGGCTCAGCGCAATAGTTGAAACAAGTCATACTCGGATATCAGCCAAAAGCCAGCTAACTCTCAGTGCAGTAGCCCTTCCCTAAGGGGTGAAAGCTCATTCTCTTGACAGTATTCCGTGACGCCATTCTCATTGCGAACTAAGTATCGTTTGCCGGTAACCGAAACAACGGTGCCCTGGTAACCTTGCGGGTGCCCTTGGCAGTCCATATATCCGGTCGCTACAAAAACATCATCTTTAACCTTAAATTGATTCATAACACCAACTCCTTTTCCCTTTGAGGTCATAAGAAGTATTAGCCTAAACAACCATATATCCATTATTAAATTAAGGATTCTTGAGTTAGATCAACAGCAGCCAGCGCATGCTGCATTGCAATATTTAAGTCATTAGGCTAGTGATGTACGAAACAAGAAACAGACTGCGCTGAAATAGACGGGATATTATCCATATAAACAGCAGGTTAAGAGTGGGTGGCGCAGTCACTCTGCCATTATAGCTCTGCCAGAAAGCGCCCCCCCCGACGGCAAGGCCGACGGGGGTTATCTGTAGAGGCGCTTGGCGATGACCTACAATCAGTATCGAGCGTTACTCGCCATCCCTGCGGGACGCCTTTGGCGCTGCAACCCCGTACCTGCGGTACAGCGGTTGTCACATGAGGAAGCCCCACAGGACCATCGGCGCTGAATCGTTTCACTTCTGAGTTCGGGATGGGGTCAGGTGGTTCCAATTCGCTATGGTCGCCAAGCAAA
>JBFGYY010000551.1:0-2342 GCA_041587095.1 Motiliproteus sp.
CACTCGGGACGCACGCGCTGCCGCTGGCTGTAGCCTCCCCAATACTTTTCACCCACACTCCAGCCGGTCAGGACGACTTTGTCACCGGCACTAAAGCTGCTCTTGCCGCCGTCGATGACGGTGCCGGCCAGATCGATGCCGGGTACCATCGGCCAGGTCAGTACGATTTTACCGGTACCGGTAACCGCCATACCGTCTTTGTAGTTCAGGCTGGAATATTCGACGTTAACCAGCACCTCTTCATCGGGCAGGTCGGCGTTTGTCAGGGTCTCGATGGCCGAGAGCGTTTTACCGTTATCATCTTGGCGCAGTACCAGTGCTTTAAAGGTGGATTCAGTCACGTTCAATCTCCCAGCTGGGGTTAGGTGAAGGGTTAAGATAAAAACTAAAGGTTAATTTGTCAAACAAATATAAAATTTAACAAAGCGAGGTGTCGTGATCACCATATGGTATAGTTGCCGTTTATGAGTACCGTCAATCGACCACATCGAACGGTGCGGGGTATCGGCATCCATTGTGGCGGATCGGCAGCGAATCCGTTACGGGGCGCAGGGGAGGGGAAAGGCTATTGCTATTCAATATGACCGTCTGGTAACCACCAGTCTGGCAAAACAGATTGCTGAGCAGTTGCGGGCGGCCATCCTGGACGGACGCCTGAAAGTCGATGAGCGCTTGCCCACCGAGGAAGAGCTGGCTGCACGCTACAGCGTTTCGCGGCCGACGATTCGCGAGGCGCTTAAACGGCTTGCCGCACAAAATCTGGTGCGCTCACGACGCGGCCCGACCGGCGGTACCTTTATCTCCCGGCCCACGCCGATGGAGCTGCGCACGACGTTGGCCAATGCGGCAACCCTGATGGTGACGCTGGGAGAATTTGATGTTGAGGCGATCACCGAAGCCCGTCGTGAAATGGAGCAGCTCTGTCTGCGTCTGGCCATTGAGCGGCGCAGTGACACACATCTGCAGCAAATGGCCGACGAGTTGGCCATGCAGCGTGAGTCCATCAGTGATGAAGAGTTTTGTGCTTCGGATATCCGTTTTCACCGCGCTCTGGTCGATGCCACCGCGAATCCGGTACTGCAGTTTAATATGGTCACCGTGATCGAAGCGTTGCAACCATTGATGAATATGATTGCCAACCGTTACCGGGAGCGTCTCGTCGTTGTGTCGCATCACGAGGCCCTGCTCGGTGCGCTGCAGGCCAGAAAGGGCGAGCAGGCCGCTGCGGCGCTGGACCAGTTGATCGATTACCTGTGCCAGCAATATCATCAGGCGCAGCAATCGCGGGCTGGCGCAGACGCGGATCAATCAACACGCTAAGCGCAAATGCGCTTCTCTGATCGGAGAGATACCATGAGCCAAGCAGTGGTGATGCCTGCCCTGAGCGATGCGACCTTAACCCTTGAAGGGGGCGTCGCGCTGTTAACCCTGAACCGGCATGATCTGCGCAATGCCCTGACCGGTACCCGGCTGATCGACGATATCGTGATGACGGCAGAGTGGGTCAATCAGACCTCAGCCGTTTCCGTGCTGGTGATCACCGGTGCCGGATCGGCATTCAGTGCCGGTGGCAACATCAAGGATATACGCGATCGGAGCGGTGACTTTGGCGGCGATGTCGCCGAAGTTGAACAAAAATACCGCCGCGGTATCCAGCGCATCCCGCTGGCGATGCACAAGGTCGAAGTGCCGGTGATCGCTGCGGTGAATGGGCCGGCAATTGGTGCCGGTTTTGACCTGGCCAATATGGCCGATATCCGTATCGCATCCGATAAAGCCCAATTCGGCGAAACCTTTCTTAATCTGGGTATTATTCCCGGTGATGGCGGTGCCTGGTTTATGCAGCGACTGATCGGTTACCAGCGCGCGTTTGAACTGACGCTGACCGGACGGATTATCGATGCGGCCGAGGCGAAGTCGCTTGGGATCGTGCTGGACGTGGTCGCTGGTGATAAATTAATGGATGAGGCGCTGGTGCTGGCGCGTCGCATAGCCGCTCAACCCGCCGATGCTACCCGCCTGACCAAACGCCTGATGAAGTCTGCCCAGCGTATGGAGCTTGCCGACTTTCTGGATCTGTGCGCCTGTTTTCAAGGCATGTGCCATAACAGCCCGCAACACGCTGAAGCGGTAAAACGCTTGCTGAGCGACCGCTAAACCTTCGGTGACATTTCTTCGTCGCCAATCTGTCTTTGCTGCAATGGCTGCTCAGGGGTCGGTAATCTAGCCCGACTCTGTGCAGCCGTTGCCGTGCCTTTTGTGGCTGAATTCTATCTTGCTGTTCACCCGGGTCTGCGGCGGGACCAGTTGCCGCTCTGCAGTCTAGCGAGCATTTTCTTGTC
>JBFGYY010000552.1:0-2339 GCA_041587095.1 Motiliproteus sp.
CAATCGCTACTCCCAGGAACGCCCCGGCCTGCCGGCCTGCGCCCTGTCCGCCGACAGCGCCACATTGACGGCTATTGCCGACGATGGCAACTTCGGTGATATCTACTCCAAGCAGATTCGCGCCCTTGGCCAGCCCGGTGATATCCTGCTGGCACTATCGCCTCACGGCCGGTCCGCCAACATGGTGCAGGCAATACAGGCAGCGCACGACAGAGAAATGGAAGTCATTGCACTAACCGGAAATGACGGCGGCGGGATGGCAGCAATTCTGGCGCCCGAAGAGGTTGAGATCTGTATCCCCTCAACCTCGAGCGCTCT
Organism: Motiliproteus sp.; assembly: GCA_041587095.1. GTDB lineage: Bacteria > Pseudomonadota > Gammaproteobacteria > Pseudomonadales > Balneatricaceae > Motiliproteus. Next base: position 319 of record JBFGYY010000552.1, read on the forward strand.
GGTACAGGAAGTACATCTTATGGTACTGCACGGTATCGGCAACCTTATTGAATACCAACTATTTGGCGGTGATGAAGAATGAACAGATCAGCCTTATTTCTAGCCTGCGCGCTATCACTATCAGTCGGCGGTTGCAGCAGCATAATCAGCGCAACCAGCGAACAGCCAATGCAGGAGGTCGCCAGCAGCCGTACCCTTGGCACGATCATCGACGATGAAAGCATTGAAACCAAATCACTGGTCAATATCAGCAAGGCATCGCCCGCGCTGAAACAATCGCATTTACTGGTGACCAGCTACAACGGTGTTGTACTGCTCGCCGGACAGGTGCCCGACCCGGCCAGCCGCGAACTCGCCGAGAACGTCGTCAAACGCATCAACAAGGTGCGCAAAGTCTACAACGAAATCACCATCTCGGGCCCGACCTCGCATATTGTGCGCGTCAACGACACCTGGATATCAGCCAAAGTTACAACCAAGATGATGGCCGACGAAAAAGTCAGCGCCATGGGCATCAAGGTGGTAACCGAAAACGGGGTTGTGTATTTGCTGGGGCTAATCAGCCAAGAGGAAGCGGCACAGGCTGTCCGACTGGTACAAGAAACTCACGGCGTACAAAAGGTCGTCAAGATGTTTGAATACGTCGGCCAGTAGCTATTAAAGAAACGCGCTCACCCCGCACAAATTTGCACGCACGGGCATACTTCACACTAGCAGATCAACAATCGCCACCCGACCCGGGTGGCGAAGCTTGAAACAAACACGACTCTTTATTTAATTATTTAACGACTTTTAACACAGGGCGCGAAGCCGTCTTGGCTTTGTCATCAGGACCCGGTGAGGTCGGCGGCTCAGGCGCTCCGGGCTCCCGCCCGAAACTCATGCCCTGACCACTTTCTTTGGCATAGATCGCCATCACGGCGATGATCGGCACATATACCTGCATAGGCACACCACCAAACCGTGCATTAAACTCCACCGCCTCATTGCTGATCACCAGCGACTTCACGGCAGATGGCGCAATATTCAATACGATCTGCCCGTCACTGATGTAATCCTCAGGCACCTGTATTCCCTGAATACCGGCATCAACGACAATATAGGGCGTCGACTGATTGTCATTTATCCAATCATTGAGTCCACGAATCAAATAAGGGCGACTTGGTGTCATATAAAAACCCAAAAACAATTAACCATTAAAAAGGGAGACCAAGTCTCCCTCTGTCAGAACCTAAATGCGAGCTTAGCAGCGAATCTCTTTTTCTGCTTCAGACAAGCTATCGATAAAGGAGTCACGATCGAATAATCGATCCATATACTCGGTCAACGGCTTGACTGACGGATGATCGAGCTCGATACCCAGTTGCGGCAAGCGCCACAAAATCGGGGCGATACAGCAATCAACCAGCGTAAACTCTTCGCTCATAAAGAATGGTTTCTCGGCAAAGATAGGCGCTGTTGCTACCAGACTCTCGCGCAACTCTTTACGTGCAGCCTCTTTCTCAGCGTCATCACCTGTCTTCATGATCACATCGACCAGACGGCACCAGTCCTTATCTATCCGATAGATAAACAGCCGGCTTTCAGCACGCGCTACCGGATAGACAGGCAGCAGAGGTGGGTGAGGAAAACGCTCGTCAAGGTACTCCATCATCACGTTAGGCTCGTAAAGAACCAGCTCGCGATCCACCAGCGTCGGCAAGTTGTTATAGGGGTTAACCTCCGACAGATCTTCCGGCGGATTATTCGGATCGGTGTCCAGAACATCGACAGCAACCCCTTTTTCCGCCAGCACGATCCGCACACGATGGCTGTAATGATCAGCACCGTCTGAAAAAAAGGTCATCGAGGAACGTTTTGACATCACACCCATGTTGGCACCTTGAACTAACGCATATGAATTAAAACGCACGCGATCGAAGATCGCGTGCGCTTGCAAGGGGTCAGTAAAAACCCGTTACGTCAGTGGATATCTTTCCAGAACTCTTTCTTCAGTGCGTAAGCAAAGACGAACAGAATAG
>JBFGYY010000553.1:0-2336 GCA_041587095.1 Motiliproteus sp.
GCAAACAGATTGGTATCAACGCTGATGTCACCAGCAAATGAATCAAACCTAAGCGCCAGAAGCGTACGGTCCAGTCGATCACCTTGCGCTTGCGCCGATTAACGACCCTCAGCGCACAAACAGCAAACGTCGCACTGCAAATGGTGATGGCGAATACAGCAGCCATCTGTAGCGACTGACCAATGGGTAGCGTGAGCAAAACCAGCAAAGCGAACAGCAGAGGCGCGAGGCGCCTGGGGACCCAGCCGGGAAAGGATGGGGTGACATGAAACATCGGAATCACCTGAATAGCCACAGCGATGATCAATCCCAATGACCAGCCAAAGCCGCCCCAGGCTGCGTGTATATTGGTGCGCGCGGGATGATAGAAAGCCCCTTCAGGCCAATACTGATAGCTAAGCTGCAGCACGCCAATTAAGGCGGTGGTCAACAATGCCAGTGCCGCCAAGCGCAAACAGTAGGCCGAGTCGCCCACCGGGCGTACTTTAATAAGCGCCCAGCCAAAGGTTGCGAGAAACACCGTCAAGCTGAAAGCCAATAGCAGCGTCGCGGTCAGATGCAGGAGTGCAATGCCCGACAAAAAACCACTGGCCAGAATTAGAGCGCCGCACAGCAGGGACCAGCGGACGATGGGGGCAACCCAGCGGGCATGAGCCAGTGTCTGGCCGGTAACGACAGGCATCACCTGAAACAAGGCGCCCAGCATAAGGGTGGCACCAAAACCCAGCGTCAGTAAGTGCGTGAAGGCGAGCAGAGAAGGGTGCCAGCGGTTATCCAGTGCCTGCGGATGCCAGACCAGCAGCAATGCCGCAAGCATGCCCATCAGGGGGGCAGCCTGAAAATAGCGCAGGGGAACTTTTAGCGCAGGGATGTTTTCAAACGACAGGCCTTTAAGGTTCATAAAGACCGGTCCGAGTTAAGATCAGCCTCGCAGCAGGCCTGCAGGTCAGCCTGACCGGTTGCCCAGATATAAAGACGGTAATCCTCTTCGGCGACCTTTGAGCACCGATAGTCATACCCCAGCTCAGTAAGCATGGAGTAAAGCGGAAAAGGCTCACGCCTGTGCTGAACCTTTAGTGCCTGATTGGACGGCAATTGACGCAGTGAACTCAGAATCACGTTAAGCGGCTCGGGAGGCTCCAGTTCTCGTACATCCAGACACTGCACGACCCCGGGCGCTGTCACGCAATTTTGCTCTGCATGGTTTCAACCAGTTGCTCGGTATTCTGAATGGCCTGATCGGACATGGGATAGAGAATTTGCTCTTCTTTCATATTATGTTGAGAAATTAATATCTGCAGGGTATCTGCGCCACCAAGAAACTCCTCGGTGTCCTGAGCGGTGACCGCTGTCGTCATTTGCTGGACTAGCGCTCGCATTTGAATATGCTCTTGTCGCATCACTGCGGTAGGGCCCTGAGTGCTGCCTGTTTGCTCCTCAAAAGCAGGAAACAGAACCAGTTCTTCGCGTTGCAGGTGACTTTCAAGTTCGCGGCAAAACGCTTCCCAAGCCGCGGATGCTGCGGTCCAGTTATTTTCTGAAACGGCATTTTCTGCATCCGCAAACAGATCGTCACAGTGGCGGTGGCCAGCAGACATATAAGAAACAATGGCACTCATAACAGGCTCCTTTTTGATAAGTCTGCAGTATTCGCGCAGGCCTGTCGACTCGCCTTGACCAAGGTCAGTTTAAGCCGTGATTGGCAAGGAGATACCGGGCTTTTGCAGCCGGTCAGTGGTGCCGACGGCTGATATGGCCATGACGGACATTCATCATCAAACGCCGGAATTGATCCTGTGGCAGCTTAATCAACGCCTCATGATCGCCTGATTCAATGCAGACAAAAGGCGCCTCAAACAGTTCATCATCACAGAGTGTTTCGACGCTAAATGCCTGACCGGCGGCGGGGATAGCATCGGGGGCACAATCGTCAAAGACCTTGCGCAGCCTCTCCTGTGAAGCCCGGTGGTAGCTGCGCTTATACTGACGGCTGACTTGCTCGATCGCGAGCGAGTGGGAAGAGGGCATGGCGGCCAGCACGCAGGTACCATCGTCATCTTCCAACAGCACCGCCTTTGCCAGGGACGCGAGAGGAATTTGCGCCGTGTATGCCGTATCAATCAAGTTGCGTGTCGGTTTATGGTGGATGAGCTGATACTCCACCCGCATCTGATCCAGATAGTTGCACAATGTGTTTGACGCAGACATGACGGCCTCCCTGTTTGAACCGCGCGCTGGTTGAGGAACGTAACAACATTGCGAGCACCCCGTTATGTTGTAAAAATCCGCAGCTCCCCGTGCGGTTAAAAATCCCACTCGCTGTAAGTATATACCCC
>JBFGYY010000554.1:0-2335 GCA_041587095.1 Motiliproteus sp.
CCGTCATTGCGCGGGATCAGGTAACGCCCCTTATCCAACACCACACGATTCAGCAGCCCCGGCCTGGCTTTAAAGAGCAGCATTTCGCCTTTTACCGGCTCGATCCGCAGCGGAGATAATGGCTGTTTAAAGGGTCTCTGGTTAGAGGCCAGCGAATTCAGCGCGGCCTGGTCGATCGCGCCCTGATTCAACAGATCCGCACTCCAGGCACCACCGGTGACCACATAGCTTGCGGCCCGAAGCGTGCGGTCCAGTGTCTGCACCCCGGCCACGCCGCTGGCCTGCATCAGCAAACGGCTCACCGGGCTATGCTGCACGATCGTGATACGGGGGTTGCGGGATAGACAGGCCGCCAGGGCGGCAACCAGGCGCGGGTTACGGATGCTTGCCACCTCGGGCATCCACAGGGCATCGTCAGTGACACCAGGCAATGCCGGCTCCTTATCGGCGACAAAAGCCGGCGCTACCGATACGAGGGGGCGCTGGTGCTGTTGAGCCCAGGCCAGTGCGTCGTCTCGGTCCGCCACCGACAGCATCAGCAACCCCTTGCGGCGCAGCTCCGGATCGATCCCCGTTTCCTGCAGCAGGCGCTGACTGAGTTCGGCATAAAAGGCCTGCGACCAACTGGCTAACCGGGTAATACTGTCACGATAGCGCCAGGGATAGAGCGGAGAAACGATCCCGCCACCGGCCCAGGACGCCTCTGCCGCCAGTTCGCGCCTTTCCAGCAAGGTAACCTGCTGCCCGGCATCCGCCAGCTCCAATGCGGTCAGCATCCCCATTACACCACCGCCAATGATCAGAACATCCGGATCGGCCATGCGCCTCCCTACTACTGCATTAAATTCACGTTAGCTGCCGGTTTCGATAAGCAGAAGATGACTTATCTCACCAAGCATGACGAAGGCTAGCATACTGGCAGGGAGGCATCCGGCTCAAGGGATGACGACAAAACTGCAGTCATCTTCGGTACCGCGAATGCGCCCGGTATAGGGGATGCGCAACTCCCGACGCCACGCGCCGTCCGATTGCGGGTGATCCAGGCAGAAGCTGCCGCTGAGCGAGAAGAGACTGCCACTGGGCTTATAGGCCACAAAGTCGCCACGGTTCCATTTCAGGACGAACCCCGCCGGTACGGGTTCAAACTGACGCAGGATCTGATCGCCGCTGCCTAACTCCAGGGACTTATTATTGTTTTTGTCCTGATAAAGAATCCACCCCTGCCCCCACTCCTGCTGCCCTGTCGCGTTGTCACCTGCGCACTGCTGCGGGTTAACCCCGACTCGACAGATGACTACCGACGTACCGCGCATCACCGCTTCGCTGCGGGCAAGATTCAGCGCCGTTCTCAGCCGGTTGATCACCGTATCCGCACGGCTGGCGCCCGCCAATGCCTGCAGGCCCGTGCTTGCCATCACGGTAAGACCCGCCAGCAGCATTAGCGTCAGAAGTAATTCGATCAGGGTAAAGCCAGAATGGGCGCGCGGCCCGATGAAACGCCGATAAAAACCAGCCACAGGACGTGGCCCCACTGCATCCTTGCACATGGTGCTTTCCTCCAGTCATTCCTTGACGGAGCCGCCTTCCTGGCGGCCGGAGAAAAGTCTAGTCAGTGAATCGGCTTGCTGCCAGTTACGTCTGAAGCTGAGGCAAAAATTTTACTTCCAGCAGCCCGCCGTGGTGGGGCCTCGGGCGCCGGTATGACTGATTGACAGTGTGCCACAGGTGTCCCCGGCCTGAGACGTGCCGGAAATCGGTGTGGCTCGAAGACTGAAACCCGCCGTAGAAACCGCATGAATGGTCAGGTTGTAATAGGGTGTACCATCCTTGGGTGCCTGAGTCTGGTAAATCGTTGGGGCGCCGGTGTCTGCTGTCGAGCCAGGGCAGCTTGCGCTGTCGCTGGTACCCGCGGTGCAATAACTGTTATTAACCGTAAAGTGCCGTTCCATCGCCGCCGCAAACCCGACCAGCGCCCCCTGCGCGTCGGCACGGCGCGACTGCGTCACGTAGTCGGTGTAGGAGGGGTAGGCGATCGACGCCAGAATACCGATGATAGCGACGCTGATCATCAGTTCGATCAGCGTAAAACCGCGAAATTGCCGCATCTTATTTCCTTAATTACAGAGTCCGCTTACTAAGACAAAACAGGCCGGGCGAAATTCGCCGGGCCTGTTTGTCCTCTAACTTAACCGCTGATTAGCGCCAGTGCAGCGATATATTATCACCGCAACTGTTGCCAGGACTGGCGTGTTACGCCGCCACTTTTGGATTCACCGGTTACGCCGATGGTACCGCTGGTACCGCCGGTTATCTTCAGTTCATCTTTACCGGCGTC
>JBFGYY010000555.1:0-2332 GCA_041587095.1 Motiliproteus sp.
ATTGCCGGAAGGCTAATACAGAGCAACTGACTTTTTAGTGTGCTGGCAGCGGCTCTCACTATGCTGCATCACTGCTTAAGAACACTCGTGAGCGATACATGCCAACGGATCAAAATAGTCCGGCAGCCAATGTAAGCTTACGGCCCAGGCCGCGAATAAAGCCTCTCTGCTTTTTCGCTTTTCGCTTCTTGCAGTCCAAAAAAAAGCCCGGCAAAGCCGGGCAAAACATACAAGACACACTAGGGACACCAAGGGCATACCGGTGGTATGCCCAGGATCAGGACGCTACTTACAGCTGCTTATTCAACTCAGGCACCGCATCAAACAGGTCTGCAACCAATCCGTAGTCGGCCACCTGAAAAATTGGCGCCTCTTCATCTTTGTTGATTGCAACAATAACTTTACTGTCTTTCATGCCCGCAAGATGCTGGATTGCACCGGAGATCCCCACGGCGACATACAGATCGGGAGCAACGATTTTTCCGGTCTGGCCGACCTGCATATCGTTTGGTACGAAGCCGGCATCAACCGCTGCCCGCGACGCGCCCACGGCAGCACCCAGTTTATCGGCCACCTGCTCAAGCATCGCAAAGTTTTCACCGTTACCCATTCCGCGACCACCGGAGATAATGATACGGGCGGCAGTGAGTTCAGGGCGGTCTGACTGAGCCAGTTCTTCTTTAACAAACGAAGAGATACCCGCATCATGCACCGACGAAACAGCTTCAACGGCTGCTGAGCCACCTTCGGCAGGCGCCGCATCGAACCCGGTACCACGGATGGTCAGGACCTTAATGGCATCGCTCGACTGGACCGTGGCGATCGCATTACCGGCATAAATGGGCCGTAAAAAGGTATCCGCACTTTCTACCGCCGTGACGTCGGACAACTGAGCCACATCGAGCATTGCCGCAACCCGTGGCATCACGTTTTTACCCGTCGTGGTAGCGCAGGCTAAAACATGGCTGTAACCGGCGGCCAGTTCACTCACCAATGGTGCGACATTTTCTGCCAGCTGGTGCGCGTAAGCCGCATTATCAGCGACCAGGATTTTGTTAATTCCCGGGATCTTCGCGGCTGATTCGGCAACGGCAGCGCAGCCTTCACCGGCTACCAGCAGGTCGATGTCACCGCCTATCTGCAGTGCAGCAGCCACTACATTTAGCGTCGCCGCTTTCAGCTCGGCGTTATCATGTTCAGCAATTACAAGAATACTCATGTCAGATCACCTTCGCCTCGTTCTTCAGTTTATCCACCAGCTGCTCAACGCTCTCAACCTTGATACCCGCCTGACGTTGTGCAGGCGGAGCAACCTTCAGCGTCTTCAGGCGAGAGGTGATGTCGACACCGAAATCAGCAGGCGTTTTAACATCCAGCGGCTTGCGCTTGGCCTTCATAATATTGGGCAATGATGCGTAACGGGGCTCGTTCAGACGCAGATCGGTGGTCACGATAGCGGGTAATTTCAGCGAAACCGTTTGCAGGCCACCGTCAATCTCACGGGTGACGGCTACAACGCCATCGCCCAGATCAACGTCAGAAGCAAACGTACCTTGTGCCATGCCGGTTAAGGCACCCAGCATCTGACCTGTTTGGTTGTTGTCTGAATCGATGGACTGCTTGCCAAGGATAACCAGACCAGGCTGCTCCTGCTCAACGATCTTGGCCAGAAGCTTGGCTACCGCCAGCGATTCCAGCACTTCGTCGGTTTCAACCTGAATGCCGCGATCGGCACCCAAAGCGAGGGCGGTACGAATCTGTTCCTGGCAGGCTTTGGGTCCCATGGACACCACAACGACTTCATCGGCAAGCCCTTTCTCTTTCAGGCGAACCGCTTCCTCAACTGCGATCTCGCAGAAGGGGTTCATCGCCATTTTGACGTTTGCCAGATCCACACCGCTCTGGTCGCTTTTGACCCGAACCTTGACGTTGTAATCAACAACGCGCTTTACCGCTACTAGAACCTTCATACAGTCCCCGCTTATTATGATTATTTCCAATCGACCCGGAACCACTGCCGGATTCGGTCACTGTAAGTCGCGAGACCCACAGCGCAAGTAAGTGATTTCCCGCATAACTTACCATCGCATTTTTACCTTTGCAAATACTTATTGAAGAAAGTAGGGGTTATCACCTATACTTCAGCGCTAACATATCGCCAACCAGGTTATGATTAAACCGAAAGTGCGATCGAACCGATAACAAGAGGAGAGCGGTTGTGGAACGCGAAGCGATGGAATTTGATGTGGTAATAGTCGGTGCCGGGCCTGCGGGCCTCTCCGCAGCCTGCAGCCTGATGAAGCAAGCGCAGGACGCCGGCCAGGAGTTGATG
>JBFGYY010000556.1:0-2326 GCA_041587095.1 Motiliproteus sp.
GGCATCAGGGCTGCGGATCGGTTTACCCTCGTAGAAGATGGCGCTGCAGCCCCCCATCAACGGACCATAGACAATAAAACTGTGCCCGACCACCCAGCCGATATCGGAGGCGCCCCACCAGACATCACCGGCGTTCATGCCATAGATATTACGCAGCGCGTACAGCAGCGCAACCGCATGGCTTCCGTGGTCGCGCACTATGCCTTTAGGTTTCCCCGTGGTACCGGAGGTATAGAGAATATACAGCGGATGGGTCGATTCGACAGATACGCAATCGGCATCTGCAACACCTTGCTGAAACTGCTGCCAATCCAGGTCGCGCTTCGGAGTCATGGACGCTTCGACCATCGGCCGCTGCAGCACCACACAGTGTTCGGGTTTATGCGCTGCCAACTCGAAGGCCTGATCGACCAGCGGCTTATAGGCGATCACCTTGTCGAACTCGATCCCGCAGGACGCGGTAATCACCATCTTCGGCTCCGCATCATCGATGCGGATCGCCAGTTCGTTAGGGGCAAAGCCACCGAATACCACCGAGTGGATCGCGCCCAGGCGCGCGCAGGCCAGCATGGCAACAGCCGCCTCGGGCACCATCGGCATATAGATAACCACCCGATCGCCTTTACCGATGCCCCGGGCCTTCAGCGCGCCGGCAAAGCGTTTTACATCCGCCAGCAGTTGTTGATAAGTGATGGCGCGTTTGGTCTGGGTTGACGGTGAATCATAATAGAGCGCGACCTGCTCCCCGCGCCCCTCCTCAATCTGCCGGTCCAGGGCCAGAAAACAAGTGTTCAATTCGCCGTCGGCGAACCAGCGATGCGATCCGAAATCAGCGTCACTCAGGATACGTGTCGGCTGCTTATACCAGGCTACCGCCTGCGCCTGTTTTGCCCAGAACCCCTCTTTATCCTGCAAGGACTGCTGATACTCTGCGTGATAACCCATCATAACTCTCCGCTTGTTTTTATAATTCGTCAGGATCGCTCATTCACTCTGCCAGTATGGGCCGGTCAATGGCCCGGCGCGGCAGCACAAGATTGATGATCTCAGCCCCACCCCTCGAGACGCTCAATCGCCGCACGCAGCTCGGCAGGTACCGGGGCCTTGCCGCCGCGCTGATAATTGACACAGACGATCAAGCCGTTACCTTCGGCGGCCACTTTACCGTGCCGGTGACTGACGACCACATGCTGCATATTGAAGCGATCCTCCCCCATTTCGGTGACCCGCACTCCCACAGTGATCGTGTCCGGGTACTCAAGAGGGATGCGGTAACGGCAGTCGGTCTGACCCAGGATAGGACCGACACCGTCAAATTTGGCCTGGTCCATGCCATCCACCGCTTCCAGATAGGCGATACGACCGCTCTCAAACCAACGCAGGTACACCAGATTATTCACGTGCTGAAAAGCGTCCATATTGCCCCACAGAACCGGAATATCGAGCGTTACCGGGTAGCCTTCCAACAGCGACTTAACTGCGTCCATTTCACACCCCCCCACTTTACGTAAACGTCACACCATGACACAAAAAAGGGCCCGTAAAAGGCCCTTATTGCATCACTATCAGCTTTCGTTCTGATACAGCTTGATCAGACTGGAAAAGTCCAACGCACCGTTGCCCTTGGCGCGATGCAGGTTAAACAAGCCACGCGCAGCCGATCCCATCGGCACCGGCGATGCGCTCGCCTGGCTGGTATCCATGGCCAAGCCCAGGTCCTTGCACATCAGATCGGTCATAAACCCGCCCTGATATTCACGTGAGGCGGGTACCCCCTCCTGCACGCCGGGTACCGGGTTATACACTTCGAGTGACCAGTTACGACCGGAGCTCTTCAGCATGATCTCAGACAGAACCTTTGGATCCAGGCCGTTATTGACACCCATATTTAGTGCTTCGGCGGTACCCGCCATATGGATAGCCAGCAGCATGTTATTGCAGGCCTTGGCGACCTGACCCGCGCCGGCGCCTCCGGCATGAAAAATATTCTGTCCCATGCACGCCAGCACGGGCTGCGCCTTGGCGAAGGCGGCATCTGTACCACCCACCATAAAGGCCAGCGTGGCAGCGGCGGCGCCGGCGGTCCCGCCGGAACCCGGCGCATCGACAAATGCGACACCCTTTTGTTCGGCAGCAGCGCTGATACGACGCGCGGTTTGAGCATCGATGGTGCTGCAGTCAATCGCCAGACAGTCGGCGCCAACCACATCCAGCAGCGCATCGCCGCTGACCAGTACCGATTCCACATGCTTGCCCGCCGGCAGCATCGTGATCAGAAACTCCACACCCTGCGCCGCCTCAATCGCGCTGGCGCCGACCTGCGCCC
>JBFGYY010000557.1:0-2279 GCA_041587095.1 Motiliproteus sp.
CCAATGATCTCCGTTGATCAGCGCGTCGCTGCGCGCTGGATTTTGCCGAAGGAACGCACGTAAGGACTGTTGCTGCGCAAACGCAAGGGCAGCGTATCAATTGCCGCTTCGGCCTGTTCGAGGCTGCTATAGCTGCCCGTGTACAGGTTGTACCAATCCCGGGTGCCGTACTTCACCTGGATGGAAAACAAGGTCTTGTCGGCGAGACTGGCGGCGTGCAAGTTGATGTAATCCACCAACTGTTGCTGGCGAAAAAAACCGGCCAGCTGGATACTGTAGTGCTGGCTGTCCTGGCTCGCCAACCAGTCGTTATCCTGCAATGGCAGCCGCGGCTTGGCGGTGACCTCGGCAAGTGTACCCGGGCCCAGGGCTCGATACTGCAGATCTTCAAACCTGGAATTCAGCTGTTGCAACTCGCCTTCCATTTTTTGCGCCTGGCTGTTTAACCCGGATTGCAGGTTATCGGACAGCGCCAGCATATCGCTGCGATTGCTGGCCACCACCGATTGGGCGGCGGCCACATCACTATTCAGGCTAGTCACCGACATTTCCAGTTCATCTAGCTGGGCGCTAACCGGCGCCGGAATACGACTGGGGTTCAATTCCAGGTAAGTGATCGAGGCCATGGTCACAACGGCGACCGCCGCCAACAGGCCCAGTATCAAGCCGGCACGCTTTTCTTCCTTGCGCGCCTGGGCGGCCAGGTTGGTTTCCAGCTCGGCAATATAGCCATTTAACTTTTGCGTATAAGTGCGGGTGGCATCCTGGTCATCGCTCAACAGTCGCAAGGTTTCCAGTTGCTGGCGATGTTTTTCATTCAGCGCGACGATCTCCATGCGGTTGCTGGAAATACCGTCTTTTGCCAACTCTTCAACTCGCTCAAGTTGCTGGCTTTGGTCCGCGACACGTTGCGCGAGATCCGCGTGCATGTGGCCAAGCTCAGCGTGACCGGAGTCAAGCAATTCAATGCGTTCGCGCTGGCTGTCAATTGCTTCGTTGGCATTGTTCAGGCTCTCGCCGAGCTGCTGGAAAATCTGTGTAAACCGCTCTTCCAATACTGCGACGAACTTCCTTTGTTGCCGGCCCCTGATACGAACCTCGGCACTGACTTCCGCCAGGCTTTCTCCCAGCGCCTGCTGGGTTTGGCCCAGCAATTCCACGGTTTCGCGCAGCTCCTTGTGCGCGCCACCAACGTCGAGGGACATGAGCATCAGTTGATTTTCAATATCGGCGATCTTGACGTTGATATCGCGAACCAAACTCTCGGAGCCCTCCTTCACCCCCATCTGAACCAGATTGCCAGCGGCTTCGTTTGGACGATCCGATTTGTCGTTACCCCTGGGTGGCGTACCGCTACTTATGTATTCAGCTGTCATAATGCACCTCATTAATGCATCTGGAAATGATGCTTTTGCAGTTACCATATCAACAGCAATGGAATTAAAAACAAGGGTATAGGGTGACAATAAAGTGAATAAATTATGCTTGGCCCGGGTTCATTCGCCGACCGCACCAAGAGAGATGTCGATGAGTTTTTTTGGCACCAGAAAGCTGCATGAGTCTCGCGCCAGCCAATGTTTTGGCAGTCAGCTTGCACCACATAATTGCAGCCGGTGCACCGAACTCACCTCTCACGTACCCGGCCGAGGCACATCCGCAGCGCTTACATTTTGCCGGTCTGCAATAGATCGAGCCCGCATACGATCAGAATGGTCTGCGTCCAATCCATCCTGCTCGGCTCCGCGGGCTGGGGCGTATGACAGTTCAGTGAACAGCCCAAAGTGATCCGAGCCGAATGAAGGCAGGCGTTGAATCGAGTTGACCGTAAAGTGCTGGCTGTGAAACAGGTGATCCAGCGGCCAGCGCAGGAATGGGTAATGCGCATGAAAAGTATTAAACATCCCTCGTCCCACTCGAGGATCCAGTAAACCGCTGAGCTTGCGAAACAGGCGCGTGGTGGCCGACCAGGCAACGTCATTGAGATCCCCGGTCACTATGACCGGCTGATTCCTGTCCGCAACACTGCGGGCGACAATCACCAACTCGGCATCCCGTTCCGCAGATTCGGGGTTCTGGGTAGGGCTGGGGGGCGCCGGATGGAGAAAATGCATATCGACTAAAACCCCGTTGCGTAATCGCAGCTGCGCATGGATTGAAGGAACGTCGTCCTCAACCAGGAACGAGATCTCGCTATCCTCGAACGGCAGGCGCGAATAGACATGCATGCCGTAGAGATTATCCAAAGGGCACTTGATGCTGTAGGGCATTTCAGGCTGCAG
>JBFGYY010000558.1:0-2278 GCA_041587095.1 Motiliproteus sp.
ACCAGAACTGGGAACAGCAAGGTCACTTTGCCCCCTCCGGTAAGGGGGATCCTTACTGCATCATGATCCCGCCGCCTAATGTCACCGGCAGCCTGCATATGGGGCACGGCTTTAACAACACCATCATGGACACGCTGATCCGCTATCAGCGTATGAAGGGGCATAACACCCTTTGGCAGCCCGGTTGCGATCATGCCGGTATCGCTACCCAGATGGTGGTAGAGCGCCAGCTTGCTGCGCAAGGTATTAATCGCCTGGAGATGGGCCGGGAGAAATTCCTCGAAAAAGTCTGGGAATGGAAAGAAAGCTCCGGCGGCACCATTACCGGTCAGATCCGGCGCCTGGGCTCCTCCGTTGACTGGTCCCGCGAGCGCTTCACCATGGATGAAGGCTTGTCCGAAGCGGTCAAGGAAGCCTTTGTACGTCTGCACGAAGACGGTCTGATCTATCGCGGCAAGCGCCTGGTCAACTGGGATCCGAAGCTGCACACGGCGATCTCCGATCTTGAAGTGGAGAATGTGGACGAGAAAGGCAGCCTCTGGCATCTTCGTTACCCTCTGGCTGACGGCGCCACAACAGCCGATGGCAAAACTCATCTGATCGTCGCTACCACCCGACCTGAAACCATGCTCGGCGATGCAGCCGTTGCGGTTCACCCCGACGACCCGCGCTATCAGGCCCTGATCGGAAAAGAGATCATCCTGCCACTGGTGAACCGCCGGATACCGATCATTGCCGACGATTATGTCGATCAGGAGTTTGGTACCGGCTGCGTAAAGATCACCCCCGCGCATGACTTTAACGATTACGAAGTCGGCAAGCGCCACCAGCTACCGCTGATTAACGTACTGGATCGTGATGCGGCTATTTTAGCCAGCGCACAAATTTTCAATATCGACGGCACCCTCAACGAAACCATAGAAGCAAGCCTGGTTGCGGACTACGCAGGGCTTGACCGATTTGAAGCCCGCAAGCAGATTGTTGCCGATCTGGACGGACAAGAACTGCTGGAAAAGATCGATGATCACGGGCTGAAAACGCCGCGCGGTGATCGCTCCGGCGTCGTTATTGAACCCTGGCTGACCGACCAGTGGTATGTGAAGGCATCCACCCTGGCTAAACCCGCCATCGAGGCTGTCGAAGATGGCCGCATTCAATTCGTGCCCAAGCAGTATGAAAACATGTACTTCTCCTGGATGCGCGATATTCAGGATTGGTGTATTTCCCGCCAGCTCTGGTGGGGGCATCGCATCCCAGCCTGGTACGATGAGTCGGGCAAAGTTTATGTTGGCCGTGACGAAGCGGAAGTGCGCGCCAAGCACAACCTTGGCAGCGACATCGCCCTGCGTCAGGACGATGACGTACTGGACACCTGGTTCAGCTCGGGACTCTGGACATTCTCAACACTGGGCTGGCCGCAACAGACCGACTTCCTGAAAACCTTCCACTCGACCGACGTTCTGGTCACCGGCTTCGATATTATTTTCTTCTGGGTTGCCCGGATGATCATGATGACCATGCATTTCGTCAAAAATGACGACGGCACACCGCAGATCCCGTTCAAACACGTATACGTGCACGGTCTGGTGCGGGATTCGCTCGGGCATAAAATGTCCAAGTCCAAGGGGAACGTACTCGACCCTCTGGATCTGATCGACGGTATCGATCTTGAAGACCTGGTTGCCAAGCGCACCGCCAATATGATGCAGCCCAAACTGGCGGCTAAAATCGAGAAGCAGACGCGTAAAGAGTTCCCTGAAGGAATCGCCTCCTACGGTACCGACGCACTGCGCTTTACCTTCTGCTCACTGGCCACAACCGGCCGGGATATCAAATTCGATATGGGCCGCATGGAAGGCTACCGCAACTTCTGCAACAAGATCTGGAACGCGGCCCGTTACGTGCTCATGAACACCGAAGAGCAGGACTGCGGCCAGAAAGGCGGCGAGGTTGAACTGTCGCTGGCCGATCGCTGGATCATCTCCCGACTGCAGCGCACCGAACAGCAGATCGAAAAAGCCTTTGCCGAATTCCGCTTTGACCTGGCAGCCCAGGCGCTGTTTGAGTTCATCTGGAATGAGTACTGCGACTGGTATCTCGAATTGTCCAAACCGGTGCTGTGGGACGAAAACGCCAGTGAAGCCCAGCTACGCGGCACCCGTCGCACGCTGGTTCAGGTATTGGAATCCTCACTGCGGCTGGCGCACCCGATGATGCCTTTCATTACTGAAGAGATCTGGCAGCGTGTTGCACCGCTGGCCGGTCAGGACGGCCAGAG
>JBFGYY010000559.1:0-2241 GCA_041587095.1 Motiliproteus sp.
CCCCGAGATTTTTATGGTCCGCACCGCCGATCGGCGCAGCCGTTAATGTCAGGTGGTGGTTACCGTCGTCACGGGGCAGGTAAATATGCTGGGTCAACTCGATCACGGACTCGGATTCCAGGCAGCGCCGTGCGGGATCTTCAACCGGTTTACGGGTGATCTCACTGTAGAGTGTCATTACGCTGGCCAGGGACTTACCAAGTGCCTTATCCATTGTGACGCCGGTCAGCTTTTCTGCCACCGGGTTCATAAAAGTAATGCAGCAGTTCAGGTCCGTGGTGATCACACCGTCACCAATAGAGCGTAGCGTAATCTGTGCCATCTCCTTTTCGCCTAACAGATGGCGGGCGGTAAACCGTAACCGGAACAGCGTACCGATCAGGAATACCAGTAGCAGCGATCCCGTCGCATACAGCCCCATGCGGTAATGACTCGATAAGCGTTCCTGCTGCTCGTGATATTCCAGGTAGGAGGTCATGATCCGGTCGATATGTTCGGGAATAGCGATCTGGAAAATTTGCCTCAGCAGCTGGTCAACCCGGGCACGCTCGACAAAGATCACCTGGCCATGCTGCAAGCGGTATGTCAGCGGCCGGTGTAATGGCGACTCTTCCAGCTCGTATAATGCGGACTCCAGCTCCTCCAGCAACAGTTCAGACTGCGCACTCAATTGAGCTGTCGGATTACTGCTGTAGGCCAGCAGCGTGTTGCGGTAACGAGCGATCAGATCAAGCAGCTCAGGGCCGGCATTATTCAAGGCCTCTTTTTCAAGCCCGTATGCCATACCGGATACGGCATTCTTGACCAGTACAACGCTGCGCATAAAGCGCAACAGCAGTTCATCGCGTTCATCCACCAGATTACGCAGGCGGCTGATGTAATGCGCTACACCGGTGCTGGTGTCACGAAAGATCTCGAAACGCTCGCTCTGCATCGCCATCACACTGGCCCGCAGGGCGCGCTTATCTTGCAGCAGATGATCAAAATTGTGCAGACGCTCGTAATGAACCTGTATCGCACTGCTGCGAATGCGATTCTCCTGATTTTGCGCCTTTTGCAGTAAATTCAGTACCGACGCCTGACCGTCATTGATCTTGTCGACCCGCTGGGCCTGATAATAGAGAAAACTCAGCAAAACCAGCGTGGCAGCGCCGGCTATCGCCGGCATCAGCATGCGTCTCATGGCTTGACTCCCTGATGATCGGCGCTGAGCGTGTGAAGAAAGGCAACCAGTAAGCGACGCTGCTCTTCGCTAAGCGCCACGCCCAGCTGGTGCTCGCCCATCTCCTCAACCGCCTCATCGAGGTCCGCGGCCGAGCCGTCGTGAAAATAGGGCGCGCTATGGGCGACATTGCGCAACGAGGGCACACGAAACACGTTGCGATCAGATTCATCCTGGGTCAGATAATAGCGACCCAGATCCCGCCGGCGCGGCTCGCTTTCTTCGTCATCGTGGTCGTAGATATAAAACTTCTCGAAGAAATTCCCGCCGAGGGCCACACCACTGTGGCAAGAGGAGCAGCCTATTTCCTTGAACAAGGCATAACCGTTCGCCTCATCGGCACTCAACACACCGGCCTCACCACGCAAAAAGCGGTCAAAACGGGCATTCGGCGTGCTCAGGCTGCGCAGGAACTCCGCCAGTACGTCGCTCACCTGCACCGCCGTCAGGCCGCGACCATAAAGGGCGGCAAAACGAGGCGCATACTCCACCTGCAACCGCTCCAACAGTCCTTCCCAGCTGCTGGCCAGCTTATCCGGCTGTGTCACGGAGCCGGAAACCACACCTTCCAGTGTTCTGTAGCGCCCGTCCCAGTTGTACCAATACAGGACACCACTGTTATACAACAGCGGAACACTACGCTTGGGGTCACCCTGCAAGGCGGGCCCACTCGTCAGTGGACGGCTGGCTTTCAGCGGTGGTAATTGATGGCATCCGACACAACTACGGGTGTTATCTCCCGACATCCGCCGATCAAAAAACAGGTCATGTCCCAGCGCAACCTTGTCGCTGTCCAGTTCTAACGATACCGGAATCGGCGTAATCGGCTCCTGAGGGGATGAACTCAGGCGAATCGTGGTATCGCTGCCCGGGTCCTGGGCATAAGCAACGCTTATAGAAATCGTGCTCAGCGCACCGAGCATCAGCAATAGCGCCGGCAACCCTGTTTTACCGCGTTTAGGCCGAACAGACACGGTTACGTCCCTCATCTTTAGCCCGATAAAGTTGCTTGTCAGCCA
>JBFGYY010000560.1:0-2205 GCA_041587095.1 Motiliproteus sp.
CATGGGTCTCTCCTGAAGTTAAACATTCAGCAAAGATCCTCTAGCGGCCAATCCGTAAGTGGTTCTCTCCTTCGGCGGTCCGGCGATCCTGATGTGTAGCACTAGCTGTACATCAGGACCCGTAACTTTGCGCCGCCTGATTGCTCAGGCTTTGCCTTTGTCGGGAGAGGATCTTTCCAGTATCAAGTTGTTGCCGCGACACCCGGGTGCTGCGGATAAAGCCAAAACAGGTGCGCCCCGGCGGTAGCGTCCGGCTATTTCAGTTCTGTACATCGATCATCCCTGTTCGTGTCGTCGTCGGGCGACTTTCGGGTTCTGTTACAAAATCGTATCAACAGCGGGGCTGTATGCGTGCCCCGCGAAACTGGTAAGAACTATACACGCATAATTGTTCGCTATTTATACAGATGTGGAATATGGCACAGGGGCTATGTTCCGAATTCGATCGGTTTTCCCCATATGCGTTGCCGTTAGCAGACAGCGACTCGTCTGACCGTTGTCAGTCGTAAGGTAGATGAAACAGGTCGCCGAATTCAGGCACTGCGGGGTTCATCCTCAATGGGGCCGGTCTGAGGCAGAAGAGGTCCGGAATCCATCTGTTATCGGTTGCGAAGGGGGATTGCCATCGTGCTGTGGCAGTCTGTATCGCTCTCCTGACAAAGCCATGATTTTAAATACGTTTTAAATTCAGTGGGTTATCTCTAACTTCAGCAAATCTGTAAGGCCTGCTTAACGGTCTGACAGCGGGCATGCGCGATATCTGAACATTTTTCTTATAGTTATCAACTAATTACAAAACTGGCCCACCCCTTGCTTGTCCTGCTGTGACAGCTTAGGACTCGGCTTTCGCCCGGTCCGACGCCGAAGGGGAGCGCCGGGGTTGTTATAACCGTTGTCAGCCATTCGCGTGTTCCCATTGGAAGGTGGTTTCTGCCCTGGTTATCGCTTGGTCGAAGCACGGTCGTGCGACGGGCAGCGTTTGGGGGTTAAGGGAGCTGTTGAAATCACCGGTTACAGGGACAGGAGACTATCCACTCGAGCATCTGGATCAATCGTATGACGACTGTCAGGTGCTGATACAGATCACAGTGGCCGGATGCCGGTGGCTGGGATCTTGGAGGTGGGAAATGCGAACGCTAAATTTGTTTAGACAGCTCCCGGTCTGGTTGCTGGGAGCCTTTTTGTGTATGGCGCCGTTGACGACGGCCTACGCTGTTGATGAACTGGGGCTGTTCGAGCTGGACGGCAACCCGCTAGACAGTAATGCCCTGGGGACACTGCCCGATGACTGGGAAACGCTCTGTGATCCCGTCGCCGTGCCGGGCGGTCCCTGTCAAAACGCTGGCCCCGGTCCTGGGCCGAATGGTAGCGCAGAAGTCTTTACCGGGATCAAGGGTGAAGCTAGCGGTATGAGTATCTTCGATGGCGGCAAAAAGGACATTCAGGATGTCAGCGAGTGGAGCTGGAAGAACGGCTCGGTGCCGGACAAAGACGATATCACCAACGCTTATGCCGCCGCCTATCTCAATACCATGGACACAACTCTGCAGGACATTGGCGACCTGATCATCTATTTCGGTGCCGACCGTTTTGCCAATGCCGGTGATGCCTTCATGGGTTTCTGGTTCTTCCAGGACGATGTGGCCGCCCTGCCGAACGGCACCTTCAGCGGTAATCACGTGCTGGGAGACGTGCTGGTACTGGTCAACTTCCCCCAGGGGGCCAACGCCGTTCCCCAGT
Source organism: Motiliproteus sp. (assembly GCA_041587095.1). Classification (GTDB taxonomy): domain Bacteria; phylum Pseudomonadota; class Gammaproteobacteria; order Pseudomonadales; family Balneatricaceae; genus Motiliproteus. The sequence continues at coordinate 1,741 of JBFGYY010000560.1, forward strand.
TGCAGGTTAACGAGTGGGATCCGAGCTGCCCGAAAGCGGCCAACAACAACCCGCAACCCGGCCAGTGCAATGCCAAGAACATTCGCCTGATTGCCGGTGCTTCCGGGGCTGGCGCGATCTGTGAGGCGCTGGGCGGCGACCAGCTTGCCTGCGCGCACACCAATGCGGAAGGCGGGCCGGATGACCCGGTGGCATCACCTTGGCCCTATGTGCCCAAAGCCGGCACCAATAATATTTTCCCGTACGAGTCCTTCTTCGAGGGGGGGATCAATATTAGTGCGCTGCTCCCTGATACCTCGGGGTGCTTCAGCAGCTTTATGGCGGAAACCCGGTCATCGACCTCCTTTACCGCCACGCTCAAGGATTTTATTCTTGATGACTTCCGGTTATGTGGCGCCTCGGCGGTGACCGTCATTCACGATGGCTCCAATGCCGCAGCAACGCCGCACCCTGTCATTGCGCTGA
>JBFGYY010000561.1:0-2202 GCA_041587095.1 Motiliproteus sp.
ATGGGTCACCCGGTCACTGACATTTTTCAGCACTAACTTGTACGGACGGTTTTGTTTAAACACGACATCATCGGGGGTAAAACTGTTGTCATCCAAGGCGACGTAGACCTCCTGCGCTGCGGCCCAATCGACGTTGTCAGGCATCCACTCTAGCGTCGGATCGTCATGCCCCGCTTCCGCGCTGACCACGGCGCTGCGAGCAAACAAACTAACCAGAAACAGCCCTTGGCATACGAGTCGAAAAGACAGCATAGAACCTCGCTTTTAATCAGTTTTACTACGGGGGTAATTGTGGCAGACCCCGGCAAATTGGCCATTGACTCAAATCAGCCAATGGGTTTATTGCCCATCTCGTTATGCCCTGACTGGCAAACCGCCGCCTTAATCTCCTCCCTCCAGGGCGCACCAGGCTTAATTACCGAACTTTATCAAGATGCATACCGATGGGGTGCTGTATCGCACCGGCATTCCCGCTAGAATGATGACTTTTGTTACTTATACCAAACACAGTCCCAGACATCGAGCCAGCATGAACGAACAGATCATCGCGTACCAAGGACACGAAGGCGCTTATTCACACCTCGCCTGCAGCCATGTTCATCCCGATATGGCAGCCATGGCTTGCCCCTCTTTTTACGATGCCATGCTGCAGGTAGAGCAAGGTAACGCCCGACTGGCAATGATTCCACTCGAAAACTCCACCGCCGGTCGCGTCGAAGAGATCTACCGGCAGATGCCGAAAACCCGTCTGCATATTGTCGGAGAACATTTCGAACCTGTTAACCACTGCCTGCTAGGTTATCCGGGCAGCACACTGGAAACGCTGCGCAGCGTCGGTTCCCATCCTCAGGCCCTTGCCCAGTGCGACGCATTTATCAAGTCCCACGATCTGCAGCCTATCGCCAAGCTGGATACCGCCGGGTCGGCGCTGGAGGTCAGTCAATTGCAGGACCTGTCCCATGGCGCTATCGCATCCAGCCTGGCTGCAGAGCTGTATGGCCTGGAGATACTGCAACAACATATCCAGGACCTGACCGGTAATACGACACGGTTTCTAATTTTGTCCAAAACCGAGGCCATACCCACCTATAACCCGCAGGAGCAATTCATTACTTCGATCATGTTCCGGGTGCGCAACATACCCGCAGCGCTGTATAAGACCCTGGGTGGTTTTGCCACCAACGGTGTAAACCTGGTCAAACTGGAAAGCTACCTCGCCGGTGGAACCCTGCGCGAAAGCTCCTTTCACCTCGATGTGGCGGCGCACCCTGCCCAGCATGCCATGCAACTGGCGCTGGAGGAGTTGCGCTTTTTTGCTCGCGAAGTACGGCTTCTGGGCACCTATCGGGCCCATCCCTTCCGTAACGACCACGAGCTGATCGAGTAGCAATATGATTTCTCGGAGCAGATTCGGATCCATTGCTGTAATAAGCACAGCTCTTTTAGTGCTTATTGCCGCGGGCCTGACCGCCCGCCACTACCTGCAGGCGCCGTCGGGCACATTGCTCACCAGCGAACCCTGTGAACTGCAAAACAGCCCCTGTATTGCCAGCGGGTCGGGGCAGCAAGTTCTCTTCGCCATTGATTCTCCCCTCTCCAATCACAATGATCTGCAGCTACGGGTTGAATTAAGCGGGATGGAAGCAGACAGTGTGGCCGTCAGCTTTGATGGGGTTGAGATGTATATGGGTTACAACCGGGTCGTGCTGACCCGGGGTGACGACGGTGGCTATCACGCTAAAACGCCCCTACCGGTTTGTGTCACGGGTGCAATGGCGTGGCGGGCCACCGTAGAAGTCACCCACGACGCTGTGCAGACCCGTGCCGCCTTCTTGTTCACGACCCCCTAATCACTTAACACTTAATACTTAAAACCCTGATATTAAAAGCGCTATTGCGCATTAACGTCTGACAACGCCGCCATGGACCGGAGCGAAACCATGCATAAATTCATCGCGCGGATACAACAGCCCCGCAGCCTGATCGTCATCATTCTTGTCATGGCGATTGCTGCGGGCGTTGGATTATGGAGCAAACTATCCGCACCGACCAACAAGCCTTATGCGAAGCTTGGTGGCGACTTCAGCTTGCAGGCTCTTGAGGGTGAGGTCAGCCTGCATGATTTTCAGGGCAGCGCGGTTGTTCTGATGTTTGGTTACACCTATTGCCGGTATTTTTGCCGGGTTTAAATAGCGACCGTAG
>JBFGYY010000562.1:0-2199 GCA_041587095.1 Motiliproteus sp.
GCCTTCTATTTCTGCCAGTTGCTTGACCGGACTGGCGGTCAGCTTGCGGCCACGACCCGACGGGCGATCCGGCTGGGTATAGACGGCAACCACCTTATGACGCGTGTTGAGGAGGGCTTGCAGGCTGCTGGCGGCAAATTCGGGGGTTCCGGCGAAAATAATACGTAACGGCGTTGAGTCCATGGGTGCGGGCTATGCTCTTGCGGTTATCTGCGGCCGGAACAGATCCGGCCCGTGGAATGCGTCAGGTCCGATCGATCAGGCCTCTTTATGCTGCTTTTCCAGCTTTTTGCGAATGCGGTTGCGTTTCAGCGGTGACAGGTAGTCGACAAACAGCTTGCCAACCAGATGGTCAAGCTCGTGCTGGATGCACACGGCGAGCAAACCCTCTGCTTCGAGTTCGTAGGGCGTGCCATCACGATCTTGCGCGTGCAGCAGAATATGATTGGCGCGCTTAACGTTTTCATAATAACCCGGCACGGAGAGGCAGCCTTCCTGGGACTCTTCGGTTTCGCCGTCCAGAATATCAAAGCGCGGGTTGATCAGCACCAGCGGGTCATTCTGTTCTTCGGAGAGGTCGATCACGACCACACGCTGGTGGACGTTAACCTGCGTTGCAGCCAGTCCGATACCGGGACAATCGTACATTGTCTCCAGCATATCGTCGATCAGGCGGCCGATGCTGTCGTCAAACACCTCGACAGGCTTGGCTTGGGTTCTGAGGCGTGGATCCGGGAATTCTAGAATTTCGAGCAAAGCCATAATAAAAACAATCACATAGAGTTTAAAAACGGAAGGTAGAACCGAGGCTATCCCACGTATTGGTTTATTATACTGTTTACATATGCACATTCCATAGCAAGAATAGGGCGCAATGCGGCCTGTAGTCCCATTGGACACAACGGATAGGGAATAGTTTATGAGGAATTTTTTGGTCGGTTTATTGGCGATGCTCGGTGCGGCGTCGGCCTCTACGGCTCTGGCTGAAGGTGATGTGATCGAGTTGGCGGCGAATCATCCGGACCGTCATGTTGTCGTCAAAGGCGACACCCTGTGGGATATCTCTGAAACATTTTTGCAAAGCCCCTGGGAATGGCCCAAGGTCTGGTCCTATAACCCCCAGATCGATAATCCGCATCTGATCTACCCCGGCGATATCATCTACCTTGTTTATGTCAACGGTAAGCCGCAGCTGCGCCTTGAGCGCGGTGGTCCGCGCAAACTCAGCCCTCAGGTCCGGCGTAATCCGCTGGGGCAGGTGATCCAGGCGATCCCGCTGGATGAGATTAAAAGTTTCCTTTCCGACAACCTGATTCTGTCGCGCGACGAACTGGAAGCCGCGCCCTATGTTCTGGCCGGGGTCAATTCGCGCATCATCGCCGGGGCCGGGGACCGTGTGTATGCCCGTGGTGATATCGATACAACAAAGCATACCTATATGGGTATTTACCGGCCGTCGCGCACCTACGTCGACCCCGAAAGCGGTGAAATACTGGGTTATGAGTCTTCCAGCATCGGCGGTGGTTATATCACCCACTCCAAGGGGGATATAACGACGCTGAAGCTGAAATACACTAACGAAGAGGTACGCATCAAGGACCGGGTGCTGCCGACTCAGGAACAGGTGGTGCAATCGGTGTTTTATCCCAGCGCACCGGATGATCAGATCGACGGCGTTATTCTGTCGGTATTGCGGGGGGTGAGCCGGATTGGTCAGTATGACGTCGTCGCGATCAACCGCGGCAGCCGTGAAGGTTTGAAGACCGGCAATGTGCTGCATGTGTATAAGAAAGGCGAGACAGTTAAAGACCCGGTGACCAACGAACTGATCGACCTGCCTTCCGAACGGGGCGGAACCCTGATGGTGTTCAAAGTGTTTGATAAAGTCAGCTACGCGCTGGTAATGCGGGCAGTGAACGCGCTGTCGCTGCTCGATGAGGTGCGTTCGCCGGACTAACCGGGCGTGCGGTCTGCCGCACGAATCAGATCACGCCCCGAGTATGAGTTATGCGGCCGTTGACCTTCAGGCACGTTGTACCGGAGGGCGATGGATCTTAGCGGCCTGATGATGCGATGTTGCCTGACCTGTGACGGGCAGTGCTTTCTCAGCGTTACAGGCAATACGTTCCGGCAACAAGCGCTTCATCGAATCAAGGATGATTCATGGACGAGACACTCAAGGCCTGGGTAATTCTGGCC
>JBFGYY010000563.1:0-2191 GCA_041587095.1 Motiliproteus sp.
GTTGCCGGACCCAGCGTGGTAACAATTTTCGTGCGACGAAACATGCTTAACCTCTTCGTTATACTTAAAACCAGATCTGCCTATGATACGCCTAGTGCGCGATATATTGATGACATTACCTGCTCCTGCACGAAGAAACTCTTCGCAGCGCTCCGGTACCGAAGCGGTCACAATCCATCGCGCATCGATCCCTGCGCACAATCTCCATTCTGCATTGCAAATTGCAACGCACGCCAACCAATTCTCTCAATAATAACGCCCTCCCGGTAGGTCTATCGCTCCCGGCAACCCACCGAGGCAAGCAATGCTATAAAAACCTTTATAAAACAATCGATAATAATTTAAATAATAACTGGCCCGATTATTGATACATACCTGTCAAGTTAGATCAACATGAGGGACGACCATGCCACGCAACCAGCAAGCCCACCTGCACATCGATGCAACAACTTATGGGTTAAGCCAAGCTGACAACGCCGATCAGCCACGCGCCAATCTGCTTGAAATCCCTTTTGCCAATATCAGTCTGGAGAGCGCACTCGAACAGGTCAGCAACCTGACCCAAGGCGGCGCCAACAAACAAGCCAGTCTGTTTTTCGTCAATGCCCATTGCCTTAACACGACCTTTGATAACGACCACTATCGACAGGCGCTTAAAGAGGCCGATCTTATCTTCCCCGATGGTAGCGGCATGCGTAAAGGCTGCGAAATGCATGGCGACTCACTGATTGAGAATCTGAACGGGACCGACCTGTTCCCCCATCTTTGCCGGCAGTTCGCTGCAACCGGCCAATCCGTATTTTTCCTGGGCGCGGCTCCCGGCACGGCTGAAAAAGTTGCCGCCTGGGCATCCCGTCACTACCCCACGCTGACCATTGCCGGCACTCAACACGGCTTTTTCAGCGCAAGCGAGACAGACGCTGTCATCGAGAAAATAAACAACAGCAAGGCAAGCATATTATTTGTCGCCATGGGCGTACCCCGGCAGGAGCTATGGATTGCGCAACATCGCCTGCAGCTCAATACGGCCCTGAATATCGCCGTAGGAGGCCTGTTTGAATTCTTTGGCGACAACATCCCCCGCGCGCCGCTCTGGATGCGCAACAGTGGCGTAGAGTGGATCTGGCGACTGATTCAAGAGCCCGGACGGATGTGGCAGCGCTATCTGGTCGGCAACCCCCTGTTTCTGTTACGCCTTAGACGCGAGATCAGCACACAAAAATTTGTCGCCTTGTTTCCGCAACAACTGGGTGAAAAAAGCCAGCATCTCCGCCTGTCGTTTAGCGCCATAAAACAACGAGCCAGCTGGCGCTGGTCACACCTATTTCACTATCGAGCTAAACGGTTGCTGGATATAACCGTCGCCAGTCTTGCGCTGATCTGCCTGTCACCACTGTTTGCATTGCTTGCCCTGGCGATCCGAGCCGACTCACCCGGACCGGTCTTCTTCCGCCAGATACGGGCGGGTTATCGCGCTCGCCCGTTTATGCTGTGGAAATTTCGCTCCATGTACCGTGACGCCGAAGCCCGGCGCGCCGAACTCGAATCACGCAATGAGATGAGTGGCGGCGTACTTTTCAAGATTAAAGATGACCCGAGAATAACGCCGGTCGGGCGCATCATCCGCAAGCTGTCGCTGGACGAGCTGCCCCAGCTATGGAATGTACTCAAGGGCGACATGTCTCTGGTCGGCCCCCGCCCGGCACTGCACAGCGAAGTCAAACACTACAGCCTCGAACAGCGCCAACGTCTGGATACACGCCCCGGACTGACATCAGACTGGGTGATCGCAGGGCGCTCAACGGTTCCCTTCGACCAACAAGCCAGCATGGATATCGACTATGTACATCGTCACAGCCTGTGGCGTGACATAAAACTACTCGTCAAAACGATTCCGGCTTTAATCAGCGGCCGTGGTGCCAGCTAACCCCTGTATCGAAAAAGAACAAGGAAATCTGTTATGCAAGCCATTGTATTTGCCGATCGCGACGGTGCGGAACTGTCACCACTGAACAGCGTTATCTGCCCGGCCATGCTGCCTGTGAATGGCAAGCCGGTTATAGAACACTGTCTGGAAGACCTGGTGCTGAATGGTATTGAAGAGCTATTCCTGGTTACCGGCAACAACAACGCTCCCATGCGCAAATTTCTCGCCGACGGGTCTCGCTGGAGCCTGCGAATCCACTATGTA
>JBFGYY010000564.1:0-2181 GCA_041587095.1 Motiliproteus sp.
AGAGAGGTCGTTGACCGGTTATTGCGTGCTGGTGATATTTCGCCGCATTACGAGGCCATTGGTCGTGCGATTGACCGGTACGTAGCGTTGAATAGGAGAGCTGTTTGAGTTTAAGGCGAATACCCTGGCCCGCCATGTGGCTTGCGCTGGCAATTGTGTTGCTGGTCGTTATTTTCAGCCAGAGCCGTTTGTATACGGCGGCACAAGGCTGGCTGGATGACGCATTGGTGGCCGCCTGGGACAGTGGCTCGGAACGGCCATCGGTGTTGGTTGTTGAGGTGAACGCCGCTGAAAATTATGGGCTAACACAGTGGCAGACCCTTTTTGACGCGCTGGTTGAGGCTGGCCCGCAGGCATTGGTGTTCAGAAACTGGCCTGCCGAGTGGTTAACAGCACCGCCTCAGAGTCTGCACGTGCCATTATTCGTGTTGGGCACGCAGCCTTTTGTAAGAGTTAATGATAAGGACTTCAATGCAGCCGGTCATCTTGCTGCTGCGCCCTTACCCGCACTCGAAGAGGGCGTTGCCAGAGTGGCCTGGCTGAGTTTACCCGCCGAAATGGCAAGCGGATCGGAGATGAAAGACCCGCAGCCCACCCTGGTGGCCCGTGCTGCCGGCGCGGTTCCGGTGGGGCAAGGCGAGGTGGTCCGGGTTAACTTTATGATGGGTGATGGTGCGATACCCGTACTGGATGCCGGTCGAGTGCTGACCGGAGACCTGTTAGCGGAGATGGTGGCGGGTAATGTTGTCCTGATCGGGGCTGTGTCTCCTCCGGGCCAGCCCGGACTGGTCACGCCTCTGAGCCAGGATTACCCCCTGTTAAGCCCGTTGCACTTCGATGCCTACGCCATTGAAACCTTATTAAGTCGTAGCGCTATTGAGGACTTGGCCGTGTGGCAGGTCGTCCTGTGTCTGGGACTGATTTGTATTTTGGCCTTGTGGGGCTATCAGTACCTGACATTGCTGTACGCGGTTGTGGTGACGCTGTTCTGCGCAGCCTTTTACTTGCTCGTTGCCGGGGGAACGCTGCATTTCTTGCACTTACGGATACCTGTCACGCTGTTATGGCTGGTGCAGGGGCTCTGCTTTTTAAGTGTATTTTATTCGCGTCGTTTAGCTGAATCCCGGGCGATGTCGCGGTTGGCCTGGGGCTTGAATGCCAAGGTCAAGGCTCGCATGATTCCGACCGGTTTTATGAGCAGTGACAATCCCTGGCCGCAGATCACCGCGTTAATTAACCAGACATTGCAGCTGCGCAGAACCATTTTACTCAGTGTTGTGGAAGGTGAATCGCGGGTGCAGGAGATACAAGCGCTGGGTTGCTCCCTGGATGATATCGATGAGCAGCGCCGCGACTATCGCCGTACGCCTTATCTGAGCGCCGTAGAAAAAGCGGCGCCTTACCGCCTGTCGCGCCCGTACCTGCGCGATAGCAGCGATAACAAGCATGAAGTGCAGTATCTTATTCCCCTGTTGCATGACGAGACGGTATTGGGGTTCTGGGCGTTCGGAATCGATGCGCAGCAGATGGCCGACGTCGATGAGTTTGAAACCCTGATCGATGACTTTGCCCAACAGATTGCCGAATTGCTATATCAACGTATCCAATGGCAGCTGGGCGAGCGCCGCAAGCCGCTGCGGGAGTTGCTGAATCTGCGCGCTGGTACGCGTTTACATCGTGAGTTACGTCACACCCTCGGCTTGATAGAGCGGCGCCTCACCGGTCTTGAGCGGGGGTTTGAAATCCTGTCTACCGCGGCAGCTACCTACGATCTGTTTGGCTGGTTGACCTATGCGAATGCAAAGTTTGAAGCGCTTGCCGCGAAAGCGGGTGTGTCCCTGTACGAGAAAACGGCGCTTGATCTGTTGGTGGCCCTGACCGGTCTGAGTGTGGATGAGGCCAGAGCGCGGCTACGCGATGTACTGGTTGCGCATCAGGAGGTTCGGCTGACGGCCGAAAAAATTCAGCATATCGGCCGCTTTGATCTGCACCTGAGACCTTTTAGGCCGCTGGAAGGCGCTGAAGCTGAAGCATCGCTGTGCCGCTTTCAGACCAGCGGTATTATGTTTGAAGTGATCGACCTGTCTCAGGTCAGCAGTATTGCCCAGTTACGCGAAGATCTGCTGATCCACTACCAGGCGCAGTTACGTAATGATCTGGGCACACTGTCGATGGCCCATC
>JBFGYY010000565.1:0-2171 GCA_041587095.1 Motiliproteus sp.
ACCTGTTTTGATCGGGCCGCCGATAGCGAATGCACTCGCTAAACGGTCACCTGAAACGCCATATCGGCACAACGCTTAAGTTTGTGGGCCAGCAACGGTTCTGTTAAATTGGCCCTTCACACGCTGGGACAAGGATATGTCTACATCACTTGCAGTGCCCCACGCCACGCAGGCCCCGACAAGCCGCTGCCTCTCAGCTGAGTTCTTACCTGTACGGGTATCTGGCTCCTCACTTCACCTGTTTTCGGTCTGCGTCCTGAGATAGTAATGGCTTTCATAAAAAACCTGTCGATTCAAACCAAACTTCTGTTCTGTTTGCTGCTTATGGCGCTGATCATCATCAGCGGTACGCTGGCATTTACTTTCAAAAGCGAACGCAAACTGGCGTTCGACATGATGCTGCATCAGACAGAAACCACCGCTTACTTCTATCTCGACAATCTCAACCTGATGATGGTCAACGATGAGATGGAAGACCGTGATATTTTGCAAAGCAAAATGCTTGAGCAGCCGGATATTATCGAAGCGAGAATCTTGCGGGCCCCCATTCTGGATGCCGAATGGGGCAAAGGCTTCGACGATCAGTATCCTGTCGACGACCTCGATCGAAGAATGCTCGCAGGCGAAGAGATCCGTATCATCGAGGAGACCGAAACGGGTCGAAAACTGACCCTGTTGCTGCCCATACCGGCACTGGAAGTGTACCGCGGCACCGAATGCCTGGGTTGCCATGAGGAAGTTTCCGCAGAAGGCACTATTCTCGGAGGTATCCGCGTCAGTTACAGCCTGGACAACTTCGATCAGAAAATACTTACCAATATCACCAACTCCAGCTTGCTGCTTGTCGGGCTGTTTATTCTGGGAATGCTGTCGATCAGCTTTGCCATCAACCTGCTGATGACACGCCCCATAAGACACGCTATCAATGCCTGTGAAAGCATTGCTCAGGGTGATCTGACCCAAAGACTGCAAAGCCACTCGAAAGATGAAGCCGGCCAGTTACTCACGGCCATGAATGTGATGGCTGAACAACTCTCAACGATGACCGGTGCCGTGCGTCGCGGCGCTGACAACCTGGTCAGCGAAGCTCAGACGATAAGCAACACCTCTGAAGATCTCAGCCGCGTATCCCAGGAGCAGGCAGCGCTGACTCTGGAAGCGAAACATGCCCTGGAGTCGATCACCGAATCCATCAACCACAACGCATCCAACGCAACCAAAACCAGCACGATGGCTATCGATGCAACCGAACAGGGTAAACAAGGCAAAATCGCCGTCGCCCAGACGCTTGATGCGATGAAACTCATCGCCGAGCGTATAAAGGTGATTGAAGATATCGCCTACCAGACCAACCTACTGGCACTTAACGCCTCTATCGAAGCGGCTCGTGCGGGTGATCAGGGACGCGGGTTTTCAGTGGTTGCAGCGGAGGTCCGAAAACTGGCAGAACGCAGCCAGGCGTCGTCCAAGGATATTCACCAGCTGGTCTTTGACAGCCTGCAAGTCGCCCAGACAGCGGGCGACATGCTTGCGGCAATTGTGCCCAGTATTGAGCAAACCGCCGAACTGGTTCAGCAGATAAACAGCAGATCTCATGAACAAACCGGCAGCGTCAGGGAGATTAACGAAGCCGTTCAGCAGATGGAAGGCGTAACAAATAACAGCGCAACAGCTTCCGGTGGCCTGGCCAGGACATCTAAATCGATGAGTCAGCAAGCGTCGGAGCTACAGGTCCTGGCAAGCTACTTTAAAACCCATCAGCCGCCGGACGATAATTAAGTCAGAAATTAAAATAACCCCGCATTAGGTGGCCGGCGATAAACGCCTTGTATAGCTGAAGACCGGAGGGACCGGTAACAATGAGACTACCCCGCCTGTCAGCTCCCGTGCAGTTCACGCACGATATTGATAAACAGCTCCCGCGCCCGGTTGCTTCTGCCGTGACTGCGCGTGATTGCCGCAACCCCCAGGTCGTAGTATTTGTGGGAAGGCACCAAAGCCCATAGATCACCGTCATCGACGTAATCTTGTACATAGTTATCCGGCAAAAAACCGACGTAGGCTCCCGATAGCAGCATGGCCAGGCGCGCTTCATAGAAGTATGAAATTGCTGCCTTGTTCATATCCGACAACTGCTCCCCCACCGCAGGACTTGTCTGAATACCGGCGTG
>JBFGYY010000566.1:0-2161 GCA_041587095.1 Motiliproteus sp.
CGGCGCGAAGCCCAGCCCCATGATGTGGGTATCGAAACCCGGCAGCTGGTTTTTATACAGGAAACCGTACTTGCGTGGCGACAGCACCGGCGAACTGAGGATAATACGGTTCGCATGACCCGGCGTGTCGTCAAACACATTGCGCTCGCTACCCAGACAGGTTTCCAGCGACATGACCACCGCTTCGCGCAGCGGATCGATAGGCGGATTGGTAACCTGAGCAAATTGCTGACGGAAGTAATCGGTCAGCGGGCGGACCCGGCGCGACAGAACAGCCATCGGCGTGTCGTCGCCCATGGATCCAACCGCTTCCTGTCCCGTTTCTGCCAAGGGGCGCAGCACCTGATCGCGCTCTTCGAAGGTAACCTGGAACAACTTCATATGCGTCTTAAGCTGTTCAGGGCTGAACTCCTGGAACTCCAGATCCCGGTCGTGCAGGTGATCTTCGAGTCGGTGCGAATGTTCACGCAACCACTTCTTAAACGGTTGCTCGCTTTTCAGGCGGTTGTCGATATCGGCCGTGTGCATCACTTCGCCGGTCCGTGTGTCGATAGCCAGAATCTGGCCCGGTCCGACGCGACCCTTGGCGACAACATTTTCCGGCTCGTACGAGTAGGTACCGGTCTCGGAGGCCGCGCAGATCAAACCATCATCGGTCACAACCCAACGCGCGGGGCGCAAACCGTTACGGTCGAGCATACAGACAGCGGTGCTGCCATCGGTCATCACCAGGCCGGCAGGGCCGTCCCAGGGTTCCATGTGCATCGAGTTGTACTCGTAAAACGCACGCAGATCGGGATCCATGGTTTCTACGTTCTGCCAGGCCGGTGGAATCAGCATCCGCACGGCCCGGTACAATTCCATACCACCGGCGAGCATCAGCTCGACCATGTTATCCATGCTCGATGAGTCGGAACCGGTGGTATTGACGATCGGCTGCAGATCCTGAAGATCAGGCAACAAGTCAGTTTCAAATTTGCTCGCCCGGGCGTTTGCCCAATTCCGGTTGCCTTCAATGGTATTGATTTCACCATTGTGTGCGATGGTCCGGAACGGCTGCGCCAGAGGCCAGCGCGGTGCGGTATTCGTCGAGAAACGCTGGTGAAAAACGCAGATAGCGGTCGTCAGGCGCTCGTCACCCAGGTCCTTATAGAAGCTGGTCAGATCGGCCGGCATTACCAGGCCCTTATAGGACAGAACGCCAGATGAGAGGCTGCACACATAAAAGTCTGCGTCGGCGCTTAAAGCCAGCTCGGCCTTGCGCCGCGCCACAAACAGGCTGACAGTTAACTGCTCAGGGGTCTGATCAGCGCCCGTCACAAACACCTGCTCAATACGCGGCAGTGTCTCAAGCGCGATAGGGCCACAAGACGATGGATCGGTGGGAACTTCACGCCAGCCCAGCACATTCAGGCCCTGGGCGATCAGTTCAGCGTCCAGGCGCTCGCGAGACGCCTGCGCCTTCGCCGCGTCTTGCGACAGAAACACCATTCCAATACCGTAGTTCTCCCCCAGCTCGGCATCAAACTGCTCTTTAGCCAGGGTTCGAATGAAACTGTCGGGCATCTGCATCAGCAGACCGCAACCATCTCCGGTTTTACCATCGGCGGCAATGCCTCCCCGATGGGTCATACAGGTAAGAGATTCTATGGCTTTTAGCAAAAGGTCATGGCTACCGACGCCTTTAATATGAGCCATCAAGCCAAAGCCGCAGTTATCTTTAAATTCGCCAGGTTGATACAGTCCTGTCTTCATAAACAGATCCCACTAAAAAATTTACTTTAAATTCAGCAAATTAGCTGGCGTACAGCCAGCTGAAAACCGGCTGCAGCGGACAAAAAGGGTCACACATTCTACATGTGAATTACGCAGAGAACAAATTGAACGAAAATACGGCAGGATAGGCACGCTTTTTGCGTTAATTATTTTTTACGCCGTATATCATTTTGAACACCACTAACACTGCGCGCCCAAGGACGTCGCTGCTGCAGCACCTTGGGCAGACGTGCAATGCCAGCAACAGCCGCATCACGATCAGGATATTCGCCATAGACCACCACATACCAGGGTTTGCCTTTGTAGATGGTGCTGAAATAATAAAACGCATCCGGATCAGCCTGCCCGCCGACAAACTCCATGACGCTGTCTTCGTTACGCGCCC
>JBFGYY010000567.1:0-2154 GCA_041587095.1 Motiliproteus sp.
AACCGCTGCTACCGAGGCTAGTTGCTTTTTATTCAATTTCGATCCTCCGGGTCACTGTCAAGCCGAGCAAGAACTGCCTGGCAAAACTGACAGATGGTCAAATTTGATACCAATGTCGTTTTTTTTGTGTTGATACTGATCAATCTGGTGGGCGCTTCATGATGACCTGAATCAACATAATGCACATTGAGTTGATGCCGTTTGACAGGGGATGTTTTTAACAAACAAAAGGGGACAACAACAAAAGGGGACAGATTTATTTTTCTACACTAAGCTGAAGGCGCATTCATAGAGGAAGGGTGCCGTTATGCCAAGGATCGGGCGTACTGTGGTACCGCATTACCCCCATCATATCGTCCAGCGTGGTCACAACCGCCAGGTGGTGTTCGCCGCCGACAGAGATTTTCACTACTACCTGGATACGCTGGCCGAGTTCAAAGAGGTCTATCAGGTGAAAGTTTACGCTTTTTGCCTGATGACTAACCACGTCCACCTGTTGCTATCTCCGCAAGATCACGATGGCATCGGCAAACTGATGAAACGTCTTGCCGGGCGTCAGACCCGTTACCGTAATAAGCTCGAGGGGAGAAGCGGTACGCTTTGGGAGAGTCGTTACAAATCCAGCGTGGTCGACGCGGACGAATATCTGCTGGCGTGCAAGCGCTATATTGAGCTTAACCCTGTACGGGCCGCGATGGTTACGCACCCACAGGATTATGCGTGGTCCAGTGTGCACCATCGTATCGACCCAGGTTGTTTTCCTTGGTTGGACTCCGCACCGGGTATGGGGCACGTCGATTCGGATTGCTATATGAATTTCTTAGAATCAGCCATTGCAGACGATGAGTGGCAACTGATTCACGAGTCGGTACAACGTTGTCAGTTAACGGGTGGATCAAGATTTATAGATGAGATTGAGCGAATCACCGGGCTGCGGGTTGAACATAGGAAGCCTGGCCGTCCAACGCGTTGTAAAAAATAAATCTGTCCCCTTTTCCTGCTGTAAGGTCGGTAGCAGGTAAGAGCCCTCGGGATTCGACGCCGCAGGCCGTCTCGCGTAGGATCGCTGCTGTTCTGGTCTGAGGAAAGAAGCTGTTACGCTCCCCGGCCGTCATGTTCATCGTATGCCAAAGGTTTTTTCGTGTTATGCCTATAAAGATTCCGGATCAGTTACCCGCCGCCCGCGTATTGCGCAGTGAAAATGTGTTCGTGATGAATGAATCACGCGCCATGCACCAGCATGTGCGACCGCTCAAGGTGATTATCCTGAATTTGATGCCGAAGAAGATTGAAACCGAAAATCAGTTGATTCGGCTGCTGTCGAACACGCCCCTGCAGGTCGATATCGAGCTGCTGCGCGTCGATAACCGTGTGTCGAAGAATACGCCTCGGGAGCATCTGGATAGTTTCTACCGAACCTTTGATCAGGTCAAAACGCATAACTATGACGGCATGGTCATTACCGGTGCGCCACTCGGATTGGTTTCCTTTGAAGATGTTTTGTACTGGGATCATATCCAGGAGATTATCCGCTGGTCGCAGGCGCATGTTACCTCGACACTGTTTCTGTGCTGGGCGGTTCAGGCCGGATTGAATGTACTGTTTGATCTGCCTAAAAAAACCCGTGACACGAAGCTTTCCGGTGTCTATGCGCATGACACGCTGGTGCAGGATGAGCCGTTAATTCGCGGGTTTGATGACCGTTTTCTTGCACCGCATTCGCGTAATGCCGACTTTCCGCTGGATTTTATCCGTACGCAGACCAATCTGAAAATTCTGGCTGGTTCGGAAGAGGTGGGGGCATACCTCATGGCGAGTGCGGATAAGCGCCAGGTCTATGTGACGGGGCACCCGGAGTATGAAGCCCAGACACTGGCCGAAGAGTACCATCGGGACTTGGCAGAAGGGCTGGAGCCCATGCTGCCGGTGAACTATTTCCCGCAAGATAACCCGCAACAGGCACCCGCAGTGACCTGGCGCAGCCATGGGAACCTTCTGGTATCCAACTGGCTTAACTACTGCGTGTATCAGATGACGCCTTACGATCTGCGTACCCGTGATATGACCGTCGATTAAGCGGTCTGTCGTTCGCTTTGCGATGATATGACCCGGTTTCTGCCCCGGTCTTTGGCAATGTAAAGCAGATCATCGGCA
>JBFGYY010000568.1:0-2148 GCA_041587095.1 Motiliproteus sp.
ACGGGGCGTATTAGGCATGCAAAAATAAGGGCTATTAAAGCTAAAATGACATTTATAACAACACTTCGCTTGCACGCGTTGATGTAGAACAATTGTTGTTAGACTAGGCTTATAGAGTTTTTTGGTTTTTGTTTGTTTAAAATCAATTGGTTATCTTAATTTGAGCTAGCTCGTACCGAGCAGGGATTTATCTCTAGCAGTAATTGAAATTCAAGGAATCAGAGTGCCATACACGATTGAATTCGATCCTTTGTCTTCCGTTGTGACTGTTATCTATAGGCATAACGTGCCATTAAACGAACGTTTGCAAGCAGTCGAAGAGGTCTGTAGTGCCTATTCCTGCCAAAAGCCATTGAAAATATTAGTTAATGTTCGTGAGCTGGATATGCAGTTGACCTACGAAGAGCAGAAATATTTTGGTCAATTTTTGGCAAATCATGCAGATTTGCAGAACGCGCGGGTCGCAGTCCTGCACAGGACGGGGATTAATCCCAACTGGGTTGTCGATAGCTTCGCATTTATGAATGGCTATTTACTGGCGCAATTTGATAAGCGCAGTGAAGCGGAATTATGGCTTAAAGCCAGTTAAATCCTTCGTGCAACTTCTTATTCGACGCCTCATGTAACCCTTCGATCTGGTCAATCTTCGGTTCGTTTGCTGTGACTAAGACCCTCACGTCGTTCCAGTGCAAGGGTCTTGCGCGCTGGCTTGGCTTTACTCACCCAGATAGCGGTAGGTGATATCGGCCCATTTCGGGCTGTTGAGAAATTTCAGCAACGCCCGGTTGAGGGGTTCGCGTAACGGACTGCCGGTGGGCAGTGCTATGGCGTAGGACTGGCGATCAAACTCACCGGGCAGTACCTGCAGCGGCTGACCGGGGCGCTGACCGATAAGGTATTTCAGTAACGGGGTATCGTATACCACGGCCTCTGTCTTACCTGCGGACATCTCATCGAGGGCGATAGCCGGGGTTGGTGCGCTAACGTACCCCAGATGCTGTGCTCTCAGGTAGCTCTCGCTGGTTGATCCGGTTACGCTCCCGACCCGGACGCGTGCCAGGTCCTGCGGTCCCTGAATGCTGCTGCCCAATTCGGCAACGGTCAACGAGGTTGTGATAGCGGCGGTGAAGGTAGAGATCAGGATCAGACCGGCGAACATCCACACCAGCGCCACCAGTCGTCCTGCCAGGGTCATCGGCGACTTGTCACCGTAGCCGACGGTGGTCATGGTAACGGCCGCCCACCAGAATCCGTCCCCGATACCTTTCAGCGGTTTAGGGTCAAACTGTGCGCTGTTGCGGCGGCGTTCCAGCAACCAGACGATCAGGCCAAATACCAGCAGCAGCGAGCCCAGTGAGGCGATGACTTTCAGGAAGGCGGCTGAAAACAATGCTTCAAACAGCATCGTAAAGCGATTTTGATTGTTGTGCGGGATCGCAATACTCAAGCCGGTGGTGTAGAAGGGATGGCTGAAATCGAGCATCTCTTCCCGGGTATGGGTCACGGTCAGCGCCGCGATGGCGACGTCCAGCTGACCTTCACTAACGCCGCTGATCAAGCCCGTGAGATCTTTCTCGACGAACTGATAGTCCAGGTCCAGCTCACTGGCCAGTTCGCGCCATAAATCGATACTGATACCGCTCCACTGTCCTTCGGCGTTTTTCATGGCAAACGGCGGGGCGACTTTCGTGCCAACCTGCAGTACTTCAGAGGCCGCCAAAGCGGGGTTGGCAAGGCCGAGATTGAACAGCAGTAACAGCGACAACAGCACGCGAGCTTTCATAAATGACCTCAGTAAGCGCTTAAATCGGTTTGAGTTAATGACGTGATGCTCATTCTGCCTTGCTTCGT
Organism: Motiliproteus sp.; assembly: GCA_041587095.1. GTDB lineage: Bacteria > Pseudomonadota > Gammaproteobacteria > Pseudomonadales > Balneatricaceae > Motiliproteus. Next base: position 1,852 of record JBFGYY010000568.1, read on the forward strand.
GCCGGGGGGCAGAATGAGCGTCGTGCTTCACCTTAAGGTTTGGTTGTCACAGTGACCGGCTCGGGCCCTGAACTGCCCTTGATCACCGTACCGGGTTGTAATGTTTGCAGCACCGCAAGATCATTGGAGCGAATATGCAGATCGCGTTGCGGGAACGGAATCTCGATCCCTTCGGCGGCGAACGCCTTGTTGATCAGACGGTTCAGCCGGTCGCGCAACAACATGATTTCGGCCGGTGAGGGTACAAACACCCGCAGGTTAAAGTCCAGCGAGCTTTCACCGTGCAGCATAAACACC
>JBFGYY010000569.1:0-2145 GCA_041587095.1 Motiliproteus sp.
GAGTTTCAGCTTAATGGGATTCCGGTCGAATTACGGGCGGGAGAGTGCTGGTATTTGCGCTTGAGCGACCCGCACCGGGTCATAAACCGAGGCAATGAACCTCGGGTCCATCTGGTCATTGACGTCTGTGTTAACGCCTGGCTGCGGTCGTTATTAGCATAGGCATCAGGCTCCCTGCACAATTTGCTGCTCCAGGGTGCCCTGTTATCGACAAGGCATGTGTTCGGCTGCAGCAGTTGTTACACTGGCGCGCCTTACATCAAACAGAATAACTGGCTTTATATCCATTTACGGAGGTTTTGTGAATTCCCTCAGCCCGCTTCGTCCCGCCCTGTTATGGCACTTTTTCCGGCAGATTTGCGCGATTCCTCACCCGTCGAAGCATGAGACCGCCTTGCGGGACTGGATTAGCAGCTGGGCCGAAACCGAGGGGTTGGCGTTACAACAGGACCGAATCGGCAATCTGGTCATCCGTAAACCCGCCACCGCAGGGCGCGAAGCGTGCCGAGGCATCATCCTGCAGGCGCATCTGGATATGGTGCCGCAGAAAAATGCCGATACCGAACACGATTTCCTGACCGATCCCATCGAAGCGTATGTCGACGGCGACTGGGTGACGGCACGGGGTACCACCCTTGGCGCCGACAATGGCATCGGCATGGCGGCCTGTCTGGCGGTACTGGCCAGTGACGACCTTGAGCACGGCCCCCTGGAAGTACTGCTGACCACCGATGAAGAAGCGGGTATGACCGGTGCCTTCGGCCTGGAACCCGGTTTATTGCAGGGCGATATGCTGCTCAATACCGACTCCGAGCAGGAGGGCGAGGTGTATATGGGCTGTGCCGGCGGGGTGGATGCGAACATTCGCTTAGCTTTCAGCACCGATCCTGTCCCCGATAACTACCAGGCCTTCCGGCTCGAGCTGACCGGTTTGCGGGGCGGACACTCCGGTTGTGATATTCACCGCGGCCGGGGTAATGCCAATAAGTTACTGTGCCGCTTGTTGCTGGCTATCGGGAAGTCCTGCGCTTTGCGCCTGGTCTCCATCGAAGGCGGCAGCTTGCGTAACGCCATACCGCGCGAGGCGGCGGTGGTCCTGATGGTTGCCGCGGATGAAACCGATAATTTACGCACGGCGGTGCAAGCCTCGGGTGCGTTGTTTAGCGAAGAGCTGGCAGCGGTGGAACCGGCGTTGAACTTGGTGCTGACGCCGGTCGCGCAGCCGGCGACGGTGATGGATTCTGACGCGCAGCGGCGTTTGATCCGGGCCTTGACAGCGTGCCCCGATGGCGTGATCCGTATGAGCGACAGCGTCGCCGGTGTGGTGGAAACCTCGATCAATCTGGGGGTCATCAGTACGACGGATTCGGCAGTCATCGTGCAATGCCTGATCAGAAGTCTGCGCGATTCCGGCCGCGAGCAGGTCGAGCAGATGATCGCGGCGCTGTTCGGACTGGCCGGCGCCGAGGTGAGCTTTGACGGCGCCTACCCCGGCTGGCAGCCGGATAATGATTCCGTGGCGCTGACGCTGGTGCAGGAGACTTACCAGGAACTGTTCGCAACGCGCCCCGAAGTGATGGTGATCCACGCAGGCCTTGAATGCGGTCTGTTCAAAAACGCGTATCCGCACTGGGATATGGTGTCGTTCGGACCGACCATCCGCTTCCCCCACTCGCCCGATGAACAGGTGCATATCGCGAGTGTGAACCGGTTCTGGCAACTGCTGGTGGCGGTGCTGGGCCGGATGACACGTTAATCCCATCGAAGTGCTTTGCAGTATATTTTATATCGTAACGAGATTGGACTCTGTGCCTCGTTAAGGGAGCTGAAGAGGTATTGTTACGTAAATCTTATCTTGAACTTTTGTAAGTCTGCATTGCCAGCAGCAAACTCGTTATGAGCATAAGCAAGGTGCAGCCCAGCGACAATAAAGAGACGGACCAGCTGTAGGGGCCAATATTACAGGGGCTTAATTTGCAGACGATGGAGAGCGGGGCTGAGCTTGCTAGATAATAAGTGAGTATGCTGAATGAAATTGATAATAATATACTTGCTAATAAAACAACTAAGTGATGTTTTTTGTATAGTGTGCTTAGTGTTTTGTCGGTTCGTGTTTTCCAAATTAAATAGCTTAAATAGAAACAA
>JBFGYY010000570.1:0-2143 GCA_041587095.1 Motiliproteus sp.
AGTAGCGATGCGGGTTTTAGCTTTCAAGTGCAGACTGTTGCTGTGCTTTCTTGTCGCCTCTCTTGCGGGCTGCGGCGATGAGGACATCGCCTCCTCGCAGAGGGTACAAGCTGTTAATCTGCATACGGTTGCTGGAACGCTTTTGCAGGGGCAGGAACGGGGGTTTGCTGATTATCAAGGGCGTACCCTGATAATCAACTTTTGGGCGACCTGGTGTTTGCCTTGTCGCGAAGAGATGCCGGACTTGCAACGGTTATCAGAATTGCTGGATGAACAGCGGTATGCCGTTGTAGGGGTGTCGGTGGATAAGGACTTGAACCTGGTCAGGGAGTTTCTTCTGAAATATCAGATTAGCTTCGATCAATTCATTGATCCGGATATGCAGCTGGCTGGCGATACACTGCAGGTTGAGTTCTTTCCGGAAACGCTGATTGTGAGCCCCGCAGGCGAAATACAAAAGCGCATTGTCGGGGCTCGGGCCTGGTCTGATGTGTCGTACATTCAGTCTTTGTTTGGTCAGAACTCGTTACGGTTGCCGGAAAATGAATAAGATCAAAACGGTCTCGCCCGCAAGTACCACGTCCCGCCGAGGTGGATCGCTTCGGACTAAAAGTACACTGTTTTTGCTATTGCTTTTTGGCTACAGCATCGCCTTGGCCGGATACGTGCTCTACCAGAAGTCCAAGCTGGTGGAGCAGTTGGCGGTTCTTGCCGAGATACAGGAGCAGGAGAGCGCGCTGGTCGAGGCTGATCTGGCAGCATTTTCAGCCATTACCGAATTGTTCATGATCGTAGACCCGCAGGGGCGGGACGCGGTTTTGAATAAAGTCCATGTTCACTTCACCCAGCTGCAGCGCAACTATTCACGTCTGGAGTCTCTTTACCCCGATCGCGCGGATGCTTTCAAATCAATGCTCAGGCTGTTGGCGGAAACGATTGTCCGACCGGATAACGAGCACCTGGTTGCGCTGCGCGATCAGCTTGCAGACAACAAGGTACGACTTGACCAGCTGATGTCACAAAACCGTGAGCGGCGCCAGTCCGCGCTCAATCAGTACCTGAACCAGAGTAATCGTGTGGCCTTGCAGTCATTGTTACTCGGTGTTTGCGGTTTGGTTACGCTGGGTATAGTCGTAGCCGTATTTTTCGGTCGGCTGACCTTTGATCTGCTGCGATTGCATGAACGCGTCGACCAGATCGTTCAGGGCTATCGCGGTGCGCCGTTAAAAGAACAGCGTAACGATGAAGTCGGTGAGTTGATCGCCGGTGTTAATAAAATGGCTGACCGGCTGCGCAGTCGTGAGCAGGAGCTTGAGATTGAGCGCCACAAGCAGTTTCATCTGGATAAAATGGGGGCTATAGGGCATCTGGCGGCAGGTGTTGTACACGAGGTCGGCAACCCTGTGGCGGCGATTCTTGGTTTGGCGCAAGAATGTAAAGATGAATTGAGTACCTCAAATGAGTTGGATCGTGAGCAGCTAACGGCCAATATCGATTATATCGCCCAGTATGCGGAGCGGTTGCGGCTTATATCTGAGGATCTGGCTGCCTTGAACCGGCCGCGGCGGGATCAGTATGAATTGTTGAATGTTAACGATCTGATCGCCGGTATCGAAAATATCCTGCGTTACGATGAGCGCTGGTACGGCATTCGCCTGATTACCGACATGGACCAGGGGCTATCGGCCATTCGCGGCGCCAGCGATCAGTTGACCCAATTGATAATGAATCTGGTGGTGAATGGACTGGAGTCGATCGACCCGCAATTGCCACGCCAGGGGCAGGTTGTGGTGAAAACGCTGCGCTGTGATGATGGCGTTCAAGTGGAGGTGCGGGATAACGGTTGCGGCATCTCTTCCAAGGAGCAGGCGCGGGTGTTCGACGCATTTTATACCACGAAAGATGACAAAGGGTCTGGGCTGGGGTTGTTGCTGTCGTCGTCGATAGTGACGGAGCATGGAGGCTATATTCGGCTCGAATCGACTCAGGGAGAAGGGACCTGTGTCAGCGTGTTCTTGCCCCATGATCGCCGCGATTTGACCGCATCAGAGGCTGAACGGGTATGATCTCAGCGCTGACCGATCTGTCACGGCATTTTCGGGCCAACCCCTTATCTGCGCTTGTTGGTGTGCTGCTGACCTTG
>JBFGYY010000571.1:0-2125 GCA_041587095.1 Motiliproteus sp.
CCTACGCCCACGATCTGGATACCTTTAAATACACCTATCGGCGCATCACCCAGGCGTTGGACCAACTCTATGCCAATGCCCTATGAATCGGATTCTCAAACAAAACGCCTATAAATGCGTAAAATTACAAACGGATGAAAAGGGCCAGCGCTATGTTACCAAGGCCTATAGTAACCAGGGCGCCGAGCAAGACCGCAAGAACACCCAATATATCGATCAGGCGCTGACGTTTTTTTACCGGAATTTCTCAACCTATGTGCGTGTTCCCGAGCCACTAGCCGTCGACCTGGCCGGCTGTGAGATACGCATGGAGTACTTACCCAACCTGCCCCAGGCCAGGCTCTTGCGCTTGTCTGACCTGCCGCTAGCAAAGAGGTTTTTTGAAGCCTGCTATCAACACAACACTGATGCCGGCTTTTTACGAGGCATTGAAGACTCAGTCATTATGACCCCAGGATTACAGCGACTGCTCGACAGCAGCTTTCCCCTGGCACTGGGGTTTAAAGGTGATTTGAGCGAAAACCTGGTGCTGGGTGGCGACGAGTTGATTCTGGCCGATATCGATTCCATCTGCCTGGAGCCACTGGGCTTGAGTGAGCTGATTCTTTACGCCGAGCGCTTCGCGTCTATCTGGCTTTACCCGACATTGCGATCCCTGTTGGTCGCGCCGCCAGCGCCGGTCGCGTTTCAATTCCTGGACAAATCGCAGGCGCAGGCGCTTATTGAAGCTACACTGGAAGTACTGAACGACCGTATGATTCATGTCCGCGGCCCATTGAAAAGCATCAAATATTCCCTGGCAGGGTTAATGCTCAACCGCACCCTCGCACGAGTAAAACGCTGAATTAATCCCTGTTACTGACTCAAAAACAAAACCCGAAAATACAGGATTTTTCAGGTGCCTTCGGTGCGACCAGCTTGATGGATACTGGCTTTGCTTGCTGCAGAAGCTGGGCAGCAAGTGAGTCCAGGTAAACCTCTATATTCTCATACAGTGGATCCAAATCGTGATCATGGGGCTGTAAATCACCACCATATTGACCCTCAAATGCATCGGACATACCGTCCTGATCCGAATCCTGTAGCGGTTCGCCTATATACACATTTTGGTCATCCGGTTTAACAAATTTCCACTCGCCGGTACGCTGATTCAACTCTTCAACCAGGCGCCAATCAGTCCGGTCCCTCGGCAAGGCTCCGAACCGCTGCAATACCAGTGCAGCACTTTCCCTAACCGGATACAGCGTAATCTCAGGGATCTCCGCTACCCGGTATCGCAATTGATTAAACTGACCTTCTGTCGGACCTAACTGCCCCTGACCCAGGCCCATAATCAACTCTTCAGCATCTGAATCTTGCGTCCGCGAACCGGTGGAGCTTGCCGGTGGTCCGCGCCAGATGTCCTGGCCACGGCCCGGCATGGCGCTGGCATCGTGACCCTTGCCACTTTCCACGATATTGTCTTGCACAAAAAGTGAAAAGTTATTCCTGCCCGTCATCACCGGCCTCAAGCCTGATGGTGAATCGCCGTGGGTGTTTACACCCGGAATATAGTAGTTGCCTACCGCATTGCCACGCCCGTTTGGCGCGTCAAAACGAGAGGGGTATTTACGAAAGTTATAAATCAGGTTGTTTGAAAACTCGATCAGCATGCCCGGCTTGCAGGTGTATTGGACCAGAGGGGTACGAGAGTGAATATGGGTATAGTAGTTGTGGTGCAGGGAAATTCTATCGACGCCTGTTCGTAATAGATTAGGCTGGCCGTGGTAAGGTTCTTTTTTACTGCCACTTCTAATGGCATCTCCCATATGGCTCCATTGCACGGTGATATCGTGGGAGTTATCAATGATGTCCACAGCCCCATCGCGGAAGAATGAAACAGATATATGGTCCAAAATGATATTGCTAGATTTTTTAATGTTGAACGCGTCGCCCTTATAAGCTGCCTCACGGTGACGAAGGTGCCGTATGACAACATTTTGTGCGCTATCAACTTCAATGGAGTTGCCACTAACAGCTATCCCACCCGTTGATGTCTGACCCGCGATATAGACATTGGAGGGAACCACAGCTTTACGCTTCAGTGAAATGATTCCGGACACATCAAATATGATGTAAGCGCCCC
>JBFGYY010000572.1:0-2124 GCA_041587095.1 Motiliproteus sp.
GCTGGATCAGCAGATTCAAAACACGCTGGAAAATATGGAAAGCAGCACCCGTTCGCTGGAACAAAACTCGGTAGAGCTGTTACAGGTCTTGCGAGAAGCTAACCAGTACATTGAGCAACTACGCCAGTTAGTTACGCAAAATGACAGCCATGAAAATGCCGAGGCCGTTGTTCGTCTTCAGCAAACGGTAAAGCTGCTGGCCAGATTGCTCAAGCGCAATGCGCGCAAAACGGACACTTAACCCGGCGGGTTAATGGGCTGGCCCCTACAATAGGTTGGCTTTTATATAGTGATCCTGGCCACGCTGCCAAGGTCAGTTAACAGCTACAAATTCAACAGTGTCACCCGCTTATTAACGGCGCCGTACTCAGGTCGGTATCAATGCCGGCTTGTCCATTTGTTCAGCCGTTCGCTGCAATATACGCGCGGATAGAATAACCGCGTCGATCTGGATAGAATGCCCGCACGGACTTACAAGTCATTTATCGTCTTAGCCCGTTCAGGTTGTTAACTGTCAGGCTGTTGACTTCATCGATTAATAGTAAGAGAGAACAGGATGCTCTGGTATAAGGTGTTTCATATTCTGGCAATGACCAGCTGGATGGCGGGAATCTTCTATCTGCCACGTATCTTTGTGCATTATGCTGAAGGCCGTGCACAGGGGCAGGATGTCACCCGTTTAGCAATAATGGCCCGCAAGCTGTACAGCTTTATGTCATTGATGGCGCTATTCACTCTGGCGCTGGGTATGTGGCTTTGGCTGGGTTACGGTTATGGTGGTGGCTGGATTCATGCCAAACTTTTTTTCGTGTTGTTGCTGATGGCTTATCACGGTGTTTGCTGGGGGTATCTAAAGCAGATCGAAGCAGGAACGTTGCTTCGCAGCGGGAAATATTTCAGGTTGTTTAATGAGGTGCCGTTATTTATTTTTGTGCCGATTCTGATCTTCGTTGTTCTAAAGCCGTTTTAGCCGTACCTCTGCTGTTTTGTTGATATAAGGCATTAAAATTTCAGCAAATAACCTGATTGGCGCCGTGAGGAAAGAGTTTGCAGTTCCTTTCCTCTCAGTGCTTTATTTTTCGCTTCTTTTACCGTTAAATAGTGGCGATAAACAGATCGATATTTACACGAGGAATGTGTAATAAAAGTTGAGGGAAGGGAACTCCGTCAAGTCGTACTTTATACGGACAGGTCCCGCCCATGCATCAGGATAGCTCTGAACAGGCCGCGCAATTTCTTCGCTTAGCAGTGCCGCTCATGGTGCGCCATAAAATCCCGCCTACGCCCTACAATTATGCGCTTTGGTATAGTTATGTATCCGAACGCAGCCCTTCCCTGAACCAGGCCTTAGACAACACGCTCGAAATGTATGGGACCTGCCCGGAGTCTTTTACTCAGGAGCTGTTCCGCGATCATGTGATTCCGGCCGAAGTGGCGTTGGGCGAAGAGGCCAGAGACGCCGTCAATGATGTGGTGGATGAATTGCGCCAGCAGATCGGTACGGCGCATACCGGTGCGCAAAACTACGGCGAGCTGCTCAGCAAGGCCCGCAGCGAGATGCAGAGCAATTGCGGGCTGGATGAGATGCAAGAGCTGATGGTTCGCTTATCTGAAGGCACGCAGAAAGTCAGCGATACGCACGGTGCGTTTATGGCCCAGATTGAGTCTGCGCAGAAGAAAATTGCCCAGCTCAAAGCCGATCTTAAGAAAGCCCGCGGTGAAGCGGAACGCGATCCTTTGACCGGCCTTTATAACCGACGGGTATTCGAGCAGTGCCTAGCGGCCCCGGGAGGCAGTAAGCCCCGCTGTCTCGTGATGGTGGATATCGATCATTTTAAGCGTTTCAATGACAGCTACGGTCACGCGGTTGGCGATCTGGTGTTACGTCAGGTGGCGGCGCTTTTGCAGCAGCAGGTCGAAAGCAGTGAGTTGGCGGTTCGCTACGGTGGCGAGGAGTTTGCCCTGCTGCTCAATGGTCCGGTTGATTCCTTTGCGCTGCGGGCCGAAAAAATTCGTGCAAAAATCCAGGGTTTGGTATTGCGAAGTCGTCGCGATAACAAGCCTTTGCAGCGTATCACGGCCTCCTTTGGCCTGGTAAAGCAGGCCATCGGCTCTTTCAAGCCA
>JBFGYY010000573.1:0-2122 GCA_041587095.1 Motiliproteus sp.
TCTGACCGGAGCCGGGTTTCTTGCTTTGTTTGATGCGCCCTGGACTCCGCTTTATGTGGCGGCGGTGTTTGTGTTGCATCCGTTGCTCGGCTGGATTGCACTGACAGGCAGTTTTGTCCTGTTTGCATTAGCGCTTCTTACCGAGTTAACGACCCGCGGCGTTCTGTCTGATGCGGGGCGGCACGCGGCTGGTGCCAACCGTTTTACCGACCAGGCAGCCCGTAATTCGGAAGTGATCCGGGCGATGGCGATGTCTCCGGCTTTAATTGCGCTTTGGGAAAAAGAACGGTCTTCCGCCTCGGCTTTGCAGGTAGTGGGCAGTGATAGGGCGGGTGTTATTAGCTCTGTTGCAAAGTTTTTCCGCTTAGCCCTGCAGGTGGCCATTTTGGGTACGGGCGGCTGGTTGGCCATGAAAGGTGATGTTTCGCCTGGGGTGATGGTGGCCGCTTCAATTATAATGGCGAGGGCATTATCCCCGATTGAAATGGCGATAGGTACGTGGCGCCAAGTGGTGGCAGCCCGCAATGCGTATCGTCGTATCAATGAATTTTTAGCCGAGCACGCCTCCCTATCTCCCTGCATGTCGCTTCCCCCGGTAACCGGTCGACTGGCTATCAGCGGTCTAAATTATTTTGTACCTGAGCGTGATGCGCCGATCCTGAACCAAGTCAGTTTTGACGTCGAACCTGGACAGATCATCGGTATTACGGGGCCGAGTGCAGCGGGTAAATCGACCCTGGCGAGAATGATTGTGGGGGTGCTTAAACCAACACGGGGCCGGATCTGTATCGATGGGTTTGATTTGGAGTCGTGGAATCGCGATGAACTGGGCCCGCAGTTGGGATATCTGCCCCAGGATGTCGAGCTGTTTGATGGTCGGGTCGATGACAATATAGCCCGTTTTGACGTGGCTGACCCGGACAAGGTTGTCGCCGCAGCAAAGCAGGCTGGCGTCTATGAGATGATCGCCCAGCTGCCGGATGGGTTTAATACGCGCATTGGTTTGGGGGGCGTTATGCTCTCAGGGGGGCAGCGGCAGCGTATTGCACTGGCGCGGGCTATTTATAACAACCCGGCGCTGTTGGTATTGGACGAACCGAGTTCGAATCTGGATACCGAGGGTGAGCACATCCTGAAAAACACCCTCAATCATCTGCGCGCTCAAGGAACAACCGTGCTGATTATTGCGCACCGGCCAAACCTGGTCACACAGGTTGATAAATTGCTGGTATTGCAGGACGGAAGTGTGACCATGTTTGGTGAGGCCAACGAGATATTGTCGCAGATAACACGGACGGTGGTTATCGATGGCCCGTCGGAATCGTCCCCCCTTACAGCGCATGATTCCGGCTCGGCTAAACCCCCTTCAACCCCAACTGGAAAGGCATCTGTTTCAGCGCAAAGCGGAGGTTCCGATGACGCAATCGGCAGCGGAAAACGCTAGTGGACGTAAAAGTCAGTTAGCCCCGCAGGATGATGATAGTGCACTCAAAAGTCTGAAGGCTGGTATTGGTGGCTGGGTGCGGGTCGGAGTCTGGATTATCACGCTGACTTTCGCCGGATTAGGCAGTTGGGCTGCAGTAGCGAAAATCGCTGGAGCGGTACTGGCGGAGGGTACCATCAAGGTCGATTCAAGCCGCAAGCGGATTCAACATCAGGAAGGGGGGACCATTAAAGATATTCTGGTCCGGGATGGTGAGCGTATTAAATCGGGGCAGGTATTACTGCGGTTGGATGAGACTCGCGCTAAGGCATCGATGGGAATCATTCAGGCGAATTATGATGCGCTGTTGGCCAGAAATGCGCGCCTACAGGCCGAGCGTGACGAACAAGCCACCATCACGTTTCCACAAGTGCTGACAGCCCGTGAAGATATCGCCGCGGTGGCAGAGCTGATTCAGGGACAATTACGCTTGTTTAATGCACGGCGTAAGACGTTGGCGGGCAGCATTGAGATACTTGAGCGTCAAATACTTCAGTTGCGTAATAAAATTGACGGAATCGTTGCTCAGAAAAATGCTAAGAACACCCAGCTGCAGCTAGTTAACGAGGAACTGCGTGATATGCAGAAGCTGCTTACCAAAGGTTACATCGATAAAACACGGGTTTTGGTATTACAGAA
>JBFGYY010000574.1:0-2110 GCA_041587095.1 Motiliproteus sp.
CCTCCGCCGCGACCGTCGAGGCTTCCTTCGCAACGGCAATCAGGGCCGGTTCGGCCACGGTCGTACCAAACCCCAGACAGAACGCGAAGAAAATCAGCCAGGCGACGCTGCCCTTGCGGGCGAAGGCATGGGCCATGGATTCACCGATCGGGAACAAGCCCATCTCCAGACCAAAGATGAAGAAACTCAATCCCAGCACAACGAAAACCACGCCCACCAACAGACCGATAAAGTCTGGCGGCGGTTGCTGCAGTACCACCAACTGGAAAAATGCGATCACTAGAATGATCGGTGCCAGATCCCGTAAACTGCCTAGCATCGAGTGCAGCAACGCTTTAATAGACTTATTCAATCAACTGCCCTTTCCATGTAACGTTAATCAGTCCTAAATCGTCGCCACGCTGCCGGTAACAACGTGCTGTCAGTCGCGCCCTGCGCGCCTGCACAGCAGCTTTATTCAGAACGTCTACCGCGTTCTCGTTATTTAAATTGTATCAGGCGTACTTCAGCTTCGAGGCTGCGTACGCTGCACGATAAACTGAAATAGAACGAAAGACCCTAACACGGGCCCCGGAGGGATTGAACGCGACATCAGCAGCATAGAAGGCATAAACCAGCCAGAACTACGCTGGGGATAAACGATGCAGATCAACAAAGTAGCGTGGCTAAAGTTAGTAGCAGGGCTAGGGTTAGTAGCGGGGCTAAGGCAAGCAGCGACGGCTCATCCGGGATAACGTTGTCTGATCAACGTCAGTTTAGCGCTCCGGGTCAGCTGCTTGATGCGATATTCCTCCTTGCTGGCGCTGCTACGGCAGGGGAAAGGTGCGTGATAGACCATTTTTTGCGGGGGATCGCTGTAAAAAAACTTCGCGCCTTTGCCAAGACAGTGCTCGCGATAGCGCCGCTCAAGACAGGTCGTGATGCCGGTATACAACTTACCGGAGCGCGTTTGTATCATATACACAAACCACGGCGAGGCCCCTGGATCTGCCGCCGGCGACGAAGCGGGCGCCTCATTGGAAATGGTTGTCAAAGCGGTAGTTTGCAAACGATACTCCGGTGCCGGGCCGACAACCTGACCGGCAAAGCCCTCGATGGGATAGCCACCCGGTGCCGATAGGATGCTAGAATAGCCGCCATTCTAACCCGATCCAGCAACCGTCAACCAGTCAATAGAGCCCATGCAGACCATACAGACACTCACCGAATTTCTCCGCAATACTGATGCCTCTTTTCGCCTGTTCGACATGGGACGACGCGTCAGTAAACTATCCGTTGACGAGTTCCTCAGTTTCGAAAAGACCACCAAGCCTTACCCGCTACCCTTCTTGCATCATGCCTGGATAGGCGTTCTGCTGTGGAATCCGAAGCAGCGGGATCAGCATCTGATCTGGTTTCTCAAATTACCGCTGGATGAACAGGGCCTGCTGGTTCAGGCCGCGCGGGATGACTTCCTTAACCGCCTGGCCAGCAGTGTCGGCCAGCAGCTTCTTGAAAAAAGCAGCGAAGAAGACCCGCTGAAGGACAACCCGTTTTCCTTCACCCCTGACCAGGAAAAAATGGCGGCGTTTCACGCCAAAGCGTCCAGCACGCTGAACCAGCCCGCCTCCTCATTTTACAGCCACGCCCGGGACTACTTCAGTGGCACCCTGGGGTTTGACCAGTGGAGCTTTATCGGCCTGCAGGGAATTGCGGATATCTGCGCACGCCTGGATGAGGGGCAAAACAGCAAGCAACTCGCTGCGGCTATCGGCAAGCTGCCCCAGCAGCCCCTTGAGGCGCTGGCCGCTCAACTGGAACATCACCAGCCCGGAGCTGAGCTGAGCAACGCCTTGGTGCAACGGCTACAGCATGAGTTGGCTAACGACAGCGCGGCTACCCTGATCGGTGCATTGTTGCGAGGCCTTTCGCAGAGTACCGCTGCATCGATTCGCCATACCGCGCTAACATCGGTACTCACGAGCCCCTGGGGCCATGACATCGAAATTTTGGCGGCTATCGCCAGCCGTTGCTGGAAGGACCTCGACGACCCGGCTCTGTGCCTGCAATTTCTCGAAGCACTGGCGCAAAATCCGATCGGTCAGGGCTGTTTCAATCAGGTGATCGCCGA
>JBFGYY010000575.1:0-2043 GCA_041587095.1 Motiliproteus sp.
CCTGGAGGCTGCTGGAGGCGGGTGGCCTGCCGTTCACCACCATCATCGAGCCCGGCAGCATCACCCAGTCGATCAGACAGAACAGGCAGATAGCCGGGTAGTCCCAGTGGTTGAATTCGCCGGCGGCGACCTGCGCTTCCAATTGGCTCATGGTGTGGGCGGTACGCTCGTGCTGCAGGGTGAAAAACAGGCCGGGCTGGGCGGTGTCCACGCCGCTGCGGGCCAGTAACAGCAGCGATACAAACGTGTCGTTGGCGGCGTCGATAAGGGTCAAACGATTCTCGGCCTCCCAGCTCAGGGGGGCGAGCCCGAACTTCTGGCTCAGATAGCGGAAGATCACCCGCGAATCGTACAGAGTCTGTTCACCGTCCTGAAGCAGCGGGACTTTGTGCGCGGGGTTTGCCGCTTTCAGCGTCTCGCGCCCCTGCCCTTCAAAGATATTCAGCGCCACAAACTCATAGTCTTTCGCAGCCCGGTTGGTAGTCGGTGAATCAGACCCCGTATCGGCCAGTCATAAGCGCAGACGCCGTACGTAAGGGGAGGTGGTGGAACCCAGCAGCTTCATCGTCATTTCTCTACCTATTCTTATTGTGTTGTCATAATTGTGATGCCAGAAATTAGCGACCGCTGCACTCCGCGCGCAAAACGGCAACCTCAGGGCTTGATACGGTAGCCCGTTTTAAAGATCCACCAGACACCCGTCAGGCAGAGCAGTAAAAATAGCAGTGTCACGCTCAGGCTGACAGCGACGTTGACGTCAGCCACACCGTAAAAGGCCCAGCGAAAGCCGCTGATCAGGTACACCACCGGATTAAACAGGGTCAGAGTCTGCCAGGGCTCGGGCAGCATCGAGATGGAGTAAAACGCGCCGCCAAGAAAGGTCAGCGGCGTGATCACCATCAGCGGAATAATCTGCAGCTTCTGAAAATCATCGGCCCAGATACCGATAATAAAACCAAACAGGCTGAAGGTAACGGCGGTCATCACCAGAAACGCCAGCATCCAGACCGGGTGCAGTATGGTGTAATCGACAAAGATGCGCGCGGTAATCAGGATCAGCAGTCCCAGCAGGATCGATTTGGTGGCGGCGGCCCCCACATAACCGGCCACAATCTCGAAAGGCGACACCGGTGCCGAAAAGACCTCGTAGATGGTGCCCGAGAACTTGGGGAAAAAGATGCCGAAGGAGGCGTTGGAGATACTCTCTCCCAACAGCGACAGCATGATCAGGCCGGGAATAATAAAGGCACCGTAGCTGATGCCGTCGATCTCGCCCATGCGCGAGCCGATAGCGGTGCCAAAGACGATAAAATACAACGAGGTGGACAGCACCGGTGAGGCGATGCTCTGCATGATGGTCCGCCAGGCGCGGGCCATTTCAAATGTGTAGATGGCGCGAATACCGTACAGGTTCATGCCTGTTCCCTCACCAGATTAACGAAGATTTCTTCCAGCGAACTTTCACTGGAGTGCAGGTCTTTGACATCCATGCCCAGCTTGCTGATGCTGCGCAGCAGCTCGGCAATGCCGGTATGTTCCTGCTGCGTGTCAAAGGTGTAGAGCAGACTCGCTCCGTCATCGATCAGCTCCAGTTGATAGGCGGTCAGCGAATCCGGCAGCGATTCCAGAGGCGACTGCAGCTGCAGACGCAACTGCTTTTTGCCCAGCTGCGCCATCAGACGGTGTTTCTCCTCCACGAGGACCAGCTTGCCCTTGTTGATCACGCCGATGCGGTCGGCCATCTCTTCGGCCTCTTCGATATAGTGGGTTGTCAGAATAATCGTCACGCCACGGCTGCGCAGTCCGCGCACCATCTCCCACATGTCACGGCGCAACTCGACATCGACCCCGGCGGTGGGCTCGTCGAGGAACAGGATCTCAGGTTCGTGGGACAGCGCCTTGGCGATCATCACCCGCCGCTTCATGCCACCGGACAACGACATAATGCGCGCGTCTTTTTTATCCCACAGGGACAACTGCCGCAGCAGCTGTTCGAGAAACGCCGGGTTGGGGGCTTTGCCAAACAGGCCCCGACTGAAATTC
>JBFGYY010000576.1:0-2031 GCA_041587095.1 Motiliproteus sp.
AAGGTCGTGAATCATCGTCGCTATCCCCTCTGGCTGCTATCCACTCTGGCTGCTATCCCCTCTGGCTGCTAAAGCATCGACTTAACGCTGCTGCCAGTTACCCCGGATGAGCAGGGAATAAACAACTTTAGATCCTGAGCTGAGCTGCTATTGGCTGTGTGCAGAATAATAGTCTATGCCGGATCAACCTGCCGCGCTGCAAGGCACCAGCATGGCATGATCCGCTCACTAGGATCCTGAAAGGACGGCGTTAAACAAGGGGGGCTGAAGACGCTGAATGTTAGAGCGACGCAAATTTCACGCCGCTCTGACAGAGGGTAGCTTTATGAGCTGGGCGGTGTCGGCGTATCCATTAAAAATTCAGCCTTGCCTTGTATGAGCAGTTCGGTGAGGAGTTTTTGCCGGTTCTCTTCCAGCGCGGAATGCAACAGGTAGTCACGGATGTTATCGCGAATCTGTTCAAAGGGTGGTGTGCCGCGCTGACGATTTTCGTCATAAAATTGCTGAATTGCGGCTTCATTGGGGGCAGCATCGGGGTATAGGCTGTTCAGCACAGCGGCACTGTCTTTCTGCTCTTGTTTGGCTATTTGGTCTATGTACGCAGACGTTAATGCTTGCTCAAGCACCAATAAACGTTGCCGGTGGGCCATGCTGTCAATTTCATACAGCGGTCGGCTGAACTCCAATGGTAATTCGTTCTGGTGATAAATCCGGTTTTCGATGCGAAATAAAACCGGACTGGATGGTTGTGGTTTTTCAGGTGTCACCGTAACGGGAACAGGCGTATCAGCGGGCGCCGTGATGGCGGCGGGGGGCTGGGTAACGAAATAATGCACCGCAACCGCAATTATAGCCACCGCGGCTAACAGGTTGGCGGCGCGTAACAGGGAGGAAGAGGGTGAAATCAATGTTAAGTCCTGCTTTGGTCGAGTCAGGCGCTAAGTATATCGACTTATTACCGTTAGGCGTAAGGTTTGTAGCTGGCGGTGTTGTTGATTACGGGTCTGAACGGATGCTGGCTGGCAGCGCAGAAGCGTTGCTGGGGTCGCGTTGCAGGTAATCGCGGATTGTCTTGAGTAAATTTTTCATCTCCGTTTCCGCAATTACAATCTGCTTGTGCAGCTCCTGCGCTTCGTGCTGCAATCCGTTGTCGATCTGCTCAACGAGTCGGTGTAATCGATCCGCCCCGATGCTGGCCAAGACGCCTTTCAGATCATGCATAATGGGCTGTGCTAAGTGGTTTTGGCCATCTTTAAATAGTTGCAGGCTGCGCTGGATGTCAGCATGGTGGTTATCGCAGAATAATTGTAATAGCTCGGGGTACAGCTCCGGAGAGCTGGGAATGTTCGCCAGCCCCCGTTGGATGTTCAGCGTCAGATTAGCCTGCTGAGGTTCGAGCTGTTTTGGTTGCCGAGCTCCGGTGCGTGGTGCCTTGCACAGTACCCGTTTGATTTCAGCCGCCATGGATTCAATGGTGATCGGTTTGCCGACATGTCCGTTCATTCCGTGGCTCAGGCAACGCTGAATGTCATCAGTAAATACATTGGCCGTGACGGCGATAATCGGGGTTGTATCGCCTCGGCCGCGCAGCGCTGCACTGACCTGATAACCGTCCATATCGGGCATCTGAATATCCATCAGAATCACATCATACTTCTCTGCTTTTAACGCCTTGAGTGCACTCTCTCCATCGTCAACGCTGGTGACGTCGGCACCCGCAAAGCGAAGCAGCTCCCTTGCAATCTGCTGGTTGATGATATTGTCTTCCACCAACAGAATACTGAGGTTGTTCAGCTCGTTATCCTGAACCTGCGGTGCTGGTTGCGGTGCAAGGTTGGCCGTTTTTTCTCTTGGGAGATTGGCGGGCAACAGTATGACAGGCATGATCGCCTCAAAGCAGGAGCCGATACCCGGCGCGGATCTTAGCGTTAACCGACCCCGCATCATCGAGACGAGCTGGCGGCTGATGGTGAGCCCTAATCCCGTACCGCCATAGCTACGTGTGGTACTGCCGTCAGCCTGGGAAAAACG
>JBFGYY010000577.1:0-2030 GCA_041587095.1 Motiliproteus sp.
CCCTCAGGCAAAACCCGCACATTCGGTGCGTCTGCCAACGTCGTTGATTGCGCAGCCGTAGTGTTCATATCGACGTCCTTCCTTAGAGCTTTGCGGGCCGGTATTACATCGACCACTAAGAACTTGGATCAAAGAGTAATGTGCATGCTATATCACTCCCCATATAAATGCACCGCAGCGCAGCTAAAAACACGCGCTATTATATCAGCTGCGATTCTCGGACTACGATGGTGCAATTGGGGCATAATTAGGGTAGATTTTGCAGCGTATTCTTGTTCAAAAGATCCAGAAAAGAAGCATGGTCATGACTGTTAAATGGTAACCATTTTTAATCTGACTGGCTCCTTCCATGGCTCACCTGTCTGCATCGCTTAAGTTTTAAACAAAGAAAAAAGGGATTTTTGTGGATTTAGCCGTCAAGCAGTTACAACAATCTGATTTCAGTCGCTGGGATGCGTTTGTCCAAGCTTGCGATGAAGCAACGTTTTTCCACCTGAGCGGCTGGCTAACAGTTGCTGAACACGCCTGCGGCCACCGTAACCACTCTCTCTATGCCGAACAAGCTGGTGAGATCGTGGCCATCTTGCCGCTTGTTGAAGTCAAGAGCCTGTTATTTGGGCATTCTCTGGTATCGACGCCGTTTTGTGTTTATGGCGGTGTTGCCAGCCGGCAACCCGAAGCGACCAAGCTGTTGCTGAAGGCCGCCGCCGACAGAGCCGAACAGCTGGACGTCGATTACCTCGAGTTGCGCCATCTTGAGGCCAAAACCGATGGTTGGCCGAGCAAGAGCGCCCATGCCACCTTCATCAAGACCCTCGGCAGTAACGACGAGAACATGCAGGCGATGAACCGCAAGCAGCGCCCTGTCGTGCGCAAAAGCATTAAAAACGGCCACGTCGCCAGCCAGGACCAGGATCTGGATACTTTTTACAAGGTCTATTCCACCAGCGTACGTAATCTGGGTACGCCGGTTTTTTCCAGGAATTTTTTCCGCGCCCTGATGCAGGAATTCGGTGATAACTGCGAATTATCCACCGTTCGCCATGAAGGTAACGCGACCAGCAGCTTGATGACGTTCTACTTCAAGGATCAGGTCCTGCCCTATTATGGCGGGGGGATGCCGGAAGCCCGCAACCTCAAATCGATGGATTTCATGTATTGGGATCTGATGTGCAGAGCTGTAGATAAGGGCATTACTACGTTCGATTTTGGGCGGAGTAAACTAGAGAGCGGTCCTTATCACTATAAGCGCCATTGGGGCTTTGAACCCCAGCCGCTCTGCTATGAGTACCACCTGGTCAAAGCCCAGTCACTACCTAATCTGAGTCCGAATAATCCGAAGTATCGCTTAGTTATCGATACCTGGAAAAAACTGCCCTTATCAGCCTCACAGATGATCGGACCCTTTTTATCAAAGTACCTGGGCTGAACAGAACTGACAAAGTTAGGCAACGGCGCTCGCTTTTCGCTAGCATAGGGTGCATGGGAATTAGAGCGCTTATGTATTGGAAAGCCGACAAGGACGTACTCAAGGCATAGAGGATCGAGAGCCGTGCAGCAATCTGTTGTGATTAACAGTCAAAATTCAGCTCCAAGCAAATCATTCCGCTGGCAGCGTTGCGAATACCGTTTGCTGACATACTTTGCTTTGTTATTGGTCGGCTGGGGAGTCGTGTTTGCCGACTCCCTGTGGTCGATGGTTATGATTTGGGAAAGATCGGAAACCTTTGCCCACGGTTTCATCATCCCTCTTATCTCGGGATGGCTCATCTGGCGACTGCGCCATGAACTTGTGCATATTCCCCTCGCACCCTTTTGGCCAGCGATGGTTCCCTTGCTCGGTTTAAGCGTTATCTGGCTACTTGCCATGGCAACCGGGGTCCAGGTTGCACATCAAATGGCTGCAACGCTCATCCTGCCCGTACTGGTGCTACTGGTTCTCGGCTGGCGCTTGGCATGGTCAATTGCGTTTCCGCTCAGTTACCTCGTGTTCTGCGTTCCTTTCGGCGAGGAACTGGTTCCCGTTCTGC
>JBFGYY010000578.1:0-2013 GCA_041587095.1 Motiliproteus sp.
AGCAACTGCTGATTAAGGCCTAACGCTGAAAAACCCATCGTTTGTAATCCTGATTGTGGTGCCGGCGATGCTAATCCCTAACGCGATCGGTTAAAAGGTCTCTAGCCGGAAAACCGGAGGTGCAGCACCATCCGGCCCCAGCATGACTTACATAACAATTTGATTTACATCACATTAGCAGACACTAACATGATTGACGCAGGCAAGAATCCTTAGCAAAGCTGTGGTATAAATATACAGCACTGTACGGAAAGGAAGCCGACACGCAACGCCAGAGCCGTTCCTTTCTGTCTGCTTGTACAAACAGCCTGCATTTTTGCGGCGATACAAACAATAAAACAGAGGGATAGTTATGAAACCTGCATCATGGATGGGCGCAGCCGCATTTGTGCTCGCACAATCAGTCTCAGCACAGACCAGTCTGTCAGCCCAGCATCAGTTCTTATCCAGTGCTGAAGTCTATGGAGGCTTTACCACAACGTTTGAGGTCACCCTGACCAATACCGGCACGGAAGCTCTGCCCTCGGCACGTTTGATCCCGTTAGATACCCAGCTGCACATTTCTGAAACCAACCTCAACGCGCTTTCCGTTGATGGTCTGGGGGCTGGCGCGCAACTCCTCACCCTCTGGGCGGTCACGACACCGCATCCGATCAGTGAAACTTCCAACATTGAAACGCTCTATTTTGCTGCTGAAACAACGGATATCGCCGGAAACCCAACCAGCATCCCCGTCTCTAGCCACGAAATTGTCAGCCAGTAAAACAACGACTGTTAACTACGCAATGTATGGAAGCAAGCATGAAAAACTTACTCAAGAAGCACCTGTTAACCGCTGTTGTCGGCAGCCTGGCATCCCCCTGTCTGTTCGCGATCACCCCGACCAATGAGCTAGAGTATCGTGACCAGAGCGGCTTTAACGACGCGGCAGTCGATAGTCAAAGCAACGTGTTTATTGCCCGCAGCGCAGAATACCTCACCAAGTTTAATGCCAACGGCGTACAGCTGTGGCAAAGACATAATCCACTGAGCGCCTCCTGGTTCGGTGGTGGCTCCCGGATCACCGTTGACAGTCTCGGTAACGCCTACTCAGTAGTAACCAGCTCTTACGAATACGGGCGTGTGACCAAGTTTGATAGCGAAGGGAACACAACACTGCTCAACCCGGGGGGCGGAATCTCCTATTTCTGGGACCACGGTATCAATTTGAAAACCGATAGCGCCGATAATCTGTATGTCTTTGGAACAGGGTATCTCGAGAAATACGATGTGAACGGTAACAAACTCTGGCAGTCAGGATTTTCCAATAAATGGGGCGCGCCAACCCGTGATATCGAATTCGATGCCCAAGGTAACGTCTACGTGCTGGGTAAGCGCGATGCCAGTAGCTGGCATAACATCGTGCTGTCTAAATACTCACCTTCGGGACAGTTACTCTGGATGAAGTCGTTCCCGATCACCGGGTTCGGTGACGCCATTGGTCTGGAGATCGACAGCAGCGGAGCCCTGGTAGTGGCCGCCGGTCGTTATGGCCCAAATGGTTACTGGATTAGTACGCTGATTAAATACAGCGACAGTGGCAATCTCATTACCTCTAATGATCTGGATTTGGGCTCCTACAGCCGAGCGAATGCCTTTGAACTCGACGCGCAGGATAATGCCTTTTTAACGGGCGCCTTCGGAGATGACTTGTTTGTCGCCAAGCTCGATACCAACCTGACCCAACAATGGGTGCAGACCCGGGATTACAACTGGAGCGACGCAGGATACGATTTGGAGGTTGATGACAAAGGTAACGTGTACGTATCAGGCAACGCTAGTACCGGCTACCATCGTTCGAATACCGCATTCATCACATTGAAATTCAACAGCCTTGGCGATGAACAATGGGTCTCCAGAAATGATGGCGGAATCGCGTCCTGGATCAAGCTGCAGGGTGGTAAAGTCTACACCGCCGGGCAAACGATCTATCCGCACAGTTCGTTGATGATTCGGTTCAATGATATGAGCAAC
>JBFGYY010000579.1:0-1995 GCA_041587095.1 Motiliproteus sp.
GACATCAAGACCGTGCAGCTGCTCTATCCGAGCTTTGCCAAGATGGCGAGTCTCTCGCGGCAGGTCAACCTGTTCTTCAGCCTCTGGCTACCGGCCTGGTGCCAGCGCCATGCGCCCAATACCTACACGGTGTTTGCCGGAGGCGACGACTTTTTTTTAATCGGCCCCTGGCGCAGCACCACCGAGCTGGCGTTGAAAATGCGCCAGTCCTTTAACCGGCACGTTGCCGGTAATGACAAGATCCACTTCAGCGCCGGTCTGTTGCAGGTCAAACCTGGCGTACCGATTCGAATGCTTGCTGAAGGCACGGAACAGGCCCTGGAAGCTGCCAAGCAAGTCGAAGGCAAGGATGCTCTGACCCTCTACGGCCAGACCCTGGGATGGCGGCAACTGGCGCAGTTGCTGGAACTGGCGAAGACGCTGGAAGAAACGCGCCGTTGGGGTGAACTGACGCTCTCCACCGCTTATCTGTATGGTCTGCTGGAGTTGGCGGACATGGCCGGCCGTGCCGACAGAGACCCCAAAGCTGGCATGTGGAGAAGCTATCTGGCCTATCGCACCCGGCGCAACGTGATTGATAAGGTTGCCAAGCGCTCCGGTGAGTCAGCAGCGGCATATAATGCTCGCAAAGCGGAAGTGCAACAGCGTTTTCTAGTACCGCTGGCAGAAGGTATCGAACGGCACGGCAGCGCCTTTAAAGTGGCGTTACACCATCTGCTTTATCAGTTCAGAACCTAGGGAATCCAACTCATGGAGATCAATATTCAGAATCCGAGCGCGGCTTTGTTCGACCAGATCGCGCAGGCGTTTGCGGATAGCTTCGACAAACCTGACTCTGCACAAATTCGCCGTTTTTACGACGAGCTGGTGCGCTTTGAGCAGTTGGCCCGTCGACAGAAAGACGAGTGGTTGCAGATACTGCCGCTGGTCAAAATGATGAACGCCAAGGTCGCCTACGCCTTCGGCCGCAAGCACGTGGATGCCGAATTTTATAACATGTTCACCCTGTTGATCCGCCAGGTGGAAGAGCCCGCGCATTTGACAAACCTGAAGTTGTTTATTGAAGCCACAATCGGCTTTCGTAAATTGAGAGGTAGTGATAAGAAGGAGAACCGCGCATGAAACTGGAACGGATTTCCGTACTCACCGGCGAGCTGGAGCTGGTTACCGGCCTGCATATCGGCTCTGGGGATGCCGGCATGAAAATCGGTGGCATCGATAGCCCTGTGGTCAAACACCCGATCAGCGACGAGCCTTATATTCCCGGCTCTTCAATTAAGGGCAAGGTTCGCAGCTTACTCGAATGGCACATCGGCGTAGTGCACTTGGATAACGGCGCGCCACTCTCCTGGGCCAGTACCCGGAAGGCTGAAGACCCCGCTGCCGCTCGTCGGCTGGTGCAGCTGTTTGGCAGCAGCGCCGATGCCAAGCTGGACGAAGAGCAAGCGCTGGAGCTCGGTCCCACCCGCCTGTCATTCTGGGATTGCCCGCTAGATGCTGCTTGGCTGAAGCAGATCAAAAGTGACAATTTGCCACTCACCGAGGAAAAGAGTGAAAACCGTATCGACCGCATCAAAGCCGTCGCAGAAAGCCCCCGCTTTATAGAGCGGGTACCCGCCGGCGCGCGCTTCGATTTTCGCCTGACCCTCAAACAGCTTACGGGTGATGGCGATGACCCGCTTGAGCTGTTGATGCGAGGGTTGAAACTACTGGAACTGGATGGTCTCGGCGGTTCCAGTAGCCGTGGCTACGGAAAAATACGCTTCAATACCTTAACAATGGACGACCAGGACCTTGGCGCGCGTCTGGCGGCGCTGGATCTAAATGCCTGAACCCGACTGCAACAGGTAGCTGCCCATGGAGCATTATCGAGTCATCATTCGTCCACAGACCGCCTTCGCGACGGCGCTCAAGGGCGACACCCTGTTCGGCCAGCTCTGCTGGGCCGTTTGCCACCTGCACGGGGAGTCCAAGCTGACCGAGTGGCTGCGCGAC
>JBFGYY010000580.1:0-1986 GCA_041587095.1 Motiliproteus sp.
GACATCCGCGACCTTCGCTCGCTGTTGGCGGGCTTCCGTCTTGCCAGGCGCACCGCCGTGCAGACCACCGTTCGCCTGATGACCACCGGCATCCTGCTCGCCCTGATGGCCGGTCTTGCCATCAAGATGAAGTTCTTCGGCTCGTAACGCCCGAACAGTCGTCCGACAGCGGGCGGCCACACACCTTCACCAACCAGCCAGACCTCCGAACCAGAGTACAAATAACTCAGGACGGAAAACTTATAAAAACCCCTGAATACCTGATCAACTATCGACACCCAGACAAAAAGCTAATCAATAGCTTTAAAGCACAGGGAGCAACACTATGAGCAATCGACTGCTAAAAATAGGCGATGTGGAAAACGCCATCGGTTTCAAAAAATCCTTCATCTACAAAGAGATCGGTAACGGCACATTCCCGCGACCACTAAAAGTCGGCAAATCGAGCCGCTGGAAGGAAGCCGATATTCAGGCATGGATGGAAAATCTTGAGTCACGTAGCGCTGCTGCGTGACTCCTGCTCATCCAAATAACCAGACCAGGCCTGCATCATTTTCCGACGCTCAACCATGTACTCGGCATGGTTATACGCTTTCCGTTCACCCCGCTGCTCAACATGGGATAACTGGCGCTCAATAACATCAGAGCGCCACCCCATCTCGTTGAGCATAGTTGATGCCGTCGATCTAAAACCATGGCCAGAAAATTTATTCGCATAGCCCATACGTTCTAGCGCCCGGTTTATCGTTGTTGCCGTCATTACATCATCAGGTCGCCGCAAGTTAGGAAAGAGATGAGGCATAGCGCCACTGTACTGCTTCAGCTCTTCTAGATAAGCCAACACCTGCCGGCTCAGCGGTACAATATGCTTTCGCCCCTTCTTCATTCGCTCTGCAGGAATCGTCCACACAGCGCCATCCCAATCAATTTCAGACCACTCAGCTTTTCGCAGCTCAGACGTCCTCACGAACGTGTGCGCCAAAATTCGTAGCGCTAAAACAGTCGGACGATACCCGCCATACTCAGACAACTTGGCAAAGAAGCCCGGCAACTCGTCACGCTCTAACGGCGGATTATGCCGCACCGGCTTGCGTATAATAGCCCCCTTAAGAATGAACGTAGGATCAGACTCAACCAGTAATTTCGACGCTGCAAACCGGAATACCTGAGACAACCACTGCCGCGCCAACACAGCAACGCTTGGCGCGCCGCGTCCTTCAATCTGTTCAATAATCATCAAGCAGTGTTGCGGCTTTACCTGGCCAATATGCATGCCGCCGATAACTGGGTAAACATCCTCATCCATCACCCGATGAAATTGCTTCGCGTAATACGCACTCCAGCTGCTCACCTTCCGCTTTCGAAACTCTGCAACCACGTTACGAAACACGCTCTCATCCTGCCCTTCAACGAGCCGCTTCTCACGCTTTCGAACATCATTAGGGCTCAAACCACCCCTCGCCTGCGATCTTGCCCAATCACGCTCTTTACGCGCATCAGCCAGCGACACAGACGGGTAATCACCGATAGTGTAAACCCCTTCCTTCTGCTTAATATTGAATCGATATCGCCAATACTTGCGACCACTAGGGCGCACCTCCAGGTACAGCCCTTCAGAATCAAGTAGCTTATAGGGTTTATCTTTTGGTTTAGCCGTCCTGGCTTTCGTGTCGGAGATAGGCACCGGGTAACACTCACGGGTAATAAAAGTTACCCGGAATCTTACCCGGTTTATGTGTGGATTATAAGGGTTTTATACGGATAGACGTGGAGACAAGAAACAGAACAAATGCTTTAAATACAAGGAATTGAGGATAGTTAAGGTATGCTATGGAGCACGATGACCGTTATCGATCATTAACAGCATGTGAAGCTAACTCTCTGTCAGGAATTGGCGTGTTGGCATCCGACCGGTTCAATTCACCCTTGTACACGCCGTTTCAGCGTGCGGCGCGGGCAGTGCCAAGAAAATAGACGGTTATACTA
>JBFGYY010000581.1:0-1966 GCA_041587095.1 Motiliproteus sp.
CAACCGCCCCGAAGCCTTTAACAGCATGAACCGCCAGTTCTGGCAGGAATTCCCCATGGCCCTGCGCGCGATCGATGAGTCGGGTGACAACCGCGTACTGGTCATCTCCTCACTCGGCAAACATTTCTGTGCCGGAATGGATCTGGAAATTTTTGCACAGCCCGATCCGGATATGTTTCAGGGCGAAGCGGGACGGCGCGCGGAGGCGATGCGGCGGCTGGTGCTGCAGTTGCAGGCCTGTTTTAACCTACTGGAAGAGATCCGCTTGCCGGTGCTGACAGCCATTCAGGGGGGCTGTATCGGTGGTGCTCTGGACCTGGTCAGTGCCAGCGATTGCCGCTACTGCAGCGAGGACGCCTTCTTTGTCGTCAAGGAAACCGAGCTGGGGATGGCCGCGGACCTGGGTACGCTGCAACGCCTGCCAACCATCATCCCGGCGGGCCTGGCGCGCGAGCTCTGCTACACCGCGCGCAAGTTAACCGCCCGCGAAGCGCTGGCCTGCGGCCTGGTGAATCAGGTCTTTACCGACCCCGACACCCTGTTGGAAGGTGTCATGCGCATTGCCGGGCAGATCGCCAGCCGCTCGCCACTGGCCGTCACCGGCTCAAAACAGATGATGAACTACGCCCGGGATCACAGTCTGGCAGACAGCCTCAGCCACATGGCCACCTGGCAGGCGGCTATGTTTCAACCCACGGATATGATGCAGACCTTCAGTGCCAATATGCGCAAACAAGCGCCGGCCTATGAGTCACTGCGCGCCATCAAGCCGCCTTTAGCAACAAAATAAGCACATCGCCACGTCGGAATCAGTGGATAATCCGGCGCGACATCCAGTAATGCTTACGCCAGTATGGATTATCGAGCCGGCTGAGTGTGACACCGCGACTGGTCGATGCGTGTACAAAACGCTGATCGCCGATGTAGATGCCTACGTGGCGAACCTTGCGCGACGTTCGGAAGAACACCAGATCGCCCGCCTGCAGGTTAGCGCGGCCGATAGCCGAGCCCCGGTACTGCTGCTGGGCGGTCGTGCGCGGTAAACGAATTGCGAACCGATCAAGGAAAGTACGCTGCACAAACGCCGAACAATCAATGCCTCTTTTATCTTTTCCACCTAATCGGTAAGGCGTCCCCTCCCAGCGCCGGTGCTGCTCCCGCAGCATCTGGGATATGGCCGCCCGATTATCTGCCAATGCCGACGGAACAGATGGTGAGTTTGCAGGGAGCGACTGAACAGGGTTGGACTCTTCAGGGATTGGTACAGACGTGCTGCAACCGTAAAGCAGCAACAAACCGCCGAGCATCATTATCCAGCGTGACATTACCCAGCATGACATTGTCTTGGTCCCTAACGATGTATACTTGCAAAATAGCGCGGCCTGCCTCCGGGAGCATTGATTACCGTCAACGGATAGTCACTCATCTTAGCTATGGACCTTAAAACCCGGCATGGGCCTTTACATGCAGCGGGCAATGCTCTAAAAAGCCCTTTCCCAGCTAATGACATTTGGTTAAATCGCTACGATAGCTGGCCGGTGCGACCAAATCCCAAATGGAGTTCCAATGAACACCAACTCTTCTGATAGCGCAGTGTTAACCGTGCTGATGCGGCGCCTGGCAAAGCAGCGACTCCCGCGCGCGCAAGCATTGCTCACTCAGGTTGAAAATGGTATCCCGCTCAGCGAGTATGACATCGCATTTCTAGAGCATGTCCTTGCAGATACCCGCGCGGCGTTACCACTGATGCTCAGAAACCCTGCTTATCAAAAACTCTACGCGCAAATCATCCTGTTATACGGCGCCATTTCCTGCCGCGCTCTGGACTTAGAACAACAAGGCAAGCGCTGATTTCTGGCTTATGCCGGGTGAGCGCTGCAAGACCGAGCTCCATCAGCCGCATCAACAACGCCGCCAATAACAACCCGGCGAGCCGCTACAAAAAAGGCCCCTCCGATACCGGTAG
>JBFGYY010000582.1:0-1938 GCA_041587095.1 Motiliproteus sp.
AGCCACCTGGGTTGATGCCGGGGAACCCAAATTGACCAGTAACAGTGCGTGATCCGTCATGCGGTGTCCTATTTCAGTTGTAGCCATGCAGCATAGCCTTGGCCGTTTAAATCGTGGTTGTCGTAGCTATGTCGGGCAGTTGATTGCAAGGTCAGAAGTTTAACGCTCCATCCGCCGTTTGCCAGTGGTTACTGCCAGAAACGTATTTTTTCATGCCTGTGTCAACATTGGCAAACAACTCTACTCGGACCGGCGCTCAAACTAAGTGAAAAGCTATTTTGAATCCGAACAGCGTAGTAAATGATACACAGAACCTGTTGTTTTGATGCTAGATTATCCTAGACAGAATGACTTTTCGCACCGCGAAGCTGTGAGTTGTTCTATTGCAGGGGGCTCGACGCCTGCTCATTATGGTGAAACAGATAGTTTAGGGACGGGGAATGCTATGCAGGATCGAATGGCTCCATTGCGTGAAGATGTGCGTTTACTGGGTGATTGTCTTGGCGACGCTATTCGTAATCAGATTGGTGAACAGGGGGTGGCCCGCATCGAGCAGATCCGGGCATTGGCAAAAGCCGGGCGTCAGGGGGATGCGGCGGCGCAGGACCTGTTGTCCCAGACCCTGAAAGGTCTGGACGATGACGAGTTGCTGCCTGTTGCCCGGGCCTTTAACCAGTTTCTTAATCTGGCCAACCTTGCGGAAGAGCACCATCGTATTCGGCGTCGAAACGAAGGACAGAGTGGTGAAGAGTTGCAGGCCTTGTTGCAGGGGCTGGTTGATAAAGGGGTGAGCCCGCAAGCGATCATCACGGCGATTACCGAGCAGCAGGTTGAATTGGTTCTGACGGCCCATCCGACCGAAGCGAATCGGCGTACCCTGATTCTAAAATATGACAGCATGGCGGCTAGCCTGGCTGAACTTGAGCGAGAACCCGAAGGCAGTCTCGGTTACAAACGCTCCCTGGCCCGCTTGCGCGAACTGATCAGTCAGGCTTGGCATACCGATGAGATTCGCAAGGTGCGGCCGACGCCGCTGGATGAAGCCAAGTGGGGCTTTGCTGTCATCGAGAACTCAATCTGGGCAGCGCTGCCTGAGTTTTTACGCCAGTATGATGAAGCACTGGAGGCCGTGTTAGGGCAGCGACTACCGGTAGAGGTGGCGCCGGTACGTTTTGCTTCCTGGATGGGGGGCGATCGTGATGGTAACCCCTATGTGACGGCAGAGGTGACCCGGCAAGCGATATTACTGGGGCGCTGGATGGCTGCCGATCTCTATTTACGTGATATCGAGCAGCTCAATCTCGAGCTTTCCATGCACAAGGCTTCCGATGAGCTGCGCCAGAAAACCGCTGATGCCGCTGAGCCATACCGGCATGTGATGCGCGAGTTACGTGACCGTTTGATCGATACCCGGCGTTGGGCGCAGGCTTGCCTGAAAGGCGAACAAATACCGGCAGACAGTATTCTGCTTTGTCCCGAGGATCTGCTTGAGCCGTTGCGGCTTTGTGACCGATCCCTGCGGGAGGCCGGTATGGCACTGATTGCCGATGGCCAGTTGCGTGACACGATGCGGCGGGTGTGCTGTTTTGGTCTGGGGCTGGTACGGGTAGATATTCGCCAGAACGCCGACCGGCATCGCGACGTCTTCGCAGAGCTGTGTAACCATTACGAATTGGGAGACTATGCCGCCTGGAGTGAAGCGGATAAGCAGACGTTCTTGCTGCGTGAGTTGCAGAACCGGCGTCCGCTCTTTCCCAGTCACTGGCAACCGTCTGCCGACGTGCAGGAGGTGCTGGATACCTGTCGCGTTGTCGCCGAACAACAGGATGATGTGCTGGGTTCCTATGTGATCTCCATGGCCAGCGCGCCTTCGGATGTCCTCTGCGTGATTCTGTTATTGCAGGAGGCGGGGGTGCGGCATCCGATGCGGGTGGTACC
>JBFGYY010000583.1:0-1916 GCA_041587095.1 Motiliproteus sp.
CGCAGTGTTATGATGAGACAAAGCCTGAATCCTTGTGGTTAGAGTGATTGGTCGCACTCTCATTTTACCCACTTGGATCCAGGCTTCGTTATTTATCCCAAACTATGGGACAGCAGTGGCCGATAGGCGGCTTTTTTGCGTTTGGGACGCCTTCTCCTGCATTCATAATAAAATTTTTCTTGTTGACACCTTGACCGATAAACCGTGGCGATATAACTGCGATTTTAGGTTTAATCAGCCCCCCAAAACCTTCATCACCCAGAAAGGCCACGTTGTCTACAGACTATATGCTCTGGTCTTTCCACCGCTTTGAAATTATCAATAGCCTGTTTATTAAACAAGATCACGCCGAAACTGCTTCAGTTTCATACCGGTAGCAGGCTCGTTACGGAAAACCTTACACCCAACAGTTTCAGGTTCAAGCGCAGTGTGGATGTCAGCGCGGTTAACGGCGCTGGTATTCCGCTGTAACCGACTATACTTTCTTCAACCGACTAAAATAGTCTGATAATAAAATTCTCCTAATCAATCGTATCAGGAGGCAGGCCCATGCAATCGACCCGTATTGCAGCTTTACTGGTGTTAGGCTGCTTTTCTGCAGGGGTAGATGCCGAATGGCGGTTGAATTTAACACCGGGTATCTCCGAGATCAGCCGCTCGGTGTTTGATCTGCATATGTTGATTTTTTATATCTGCGTAGTCATTGCTGTTGTAGTTTTCGGGGTCATGCTCTGGTCCATTATTTATCACCGTAAATCCAAAGGCGCGCAGGCGCATCATTTCCACGAAAGTACCTCGATTGAAATTCTCTGGACGCTGACCCCCTTCGCCATTCTGGTGGCGATGGCGTTTCCGGCCAGTAGCACCCTGATCGCGATGTACGATACCCGTGACAGTGCGTTGACGGTGCAAATTACCGGGTATCAATGGAAATGGCGCTATCAGTACGTGGGTGAGGAGGTGGACTATTTCAGCAGCTTGGCAACCCCTGCCGAGCAGATCAGTAATCAGCAACCCAAGGGGGAGAACTACCTGCTCGAAGTGGATAAGCCGTTAGTGTTGCCGGCCAATCGTAAAGTGCGCTTTTTACTGACCTCTAACGATGTTATCCATTCTTGGTGGTTGCCTGCATTGGCCGTAAAGAAGGATGCGATCCCCGGTTTTATCAATGAGACTTGGGCGGAACCGCAGCAGCCTGGTATCTACAGAGGTCAATGCGCCGAACTCTGCGGCAAGGACCATGGTTTTATGCCTATTGTGGTTGAAGTGTTGCCAGAAGCTGAGTTCGACCAGTGGTTAGCGGCAGCGAAGGCGGCTAAAGCTGACGCTGCGCTGGCGGTGCAGCAGCAATGGACGCTCGAAGCACTGCATAGCCAGGGAGAAAAGGTTTACCGGGTCCAGTGCGCAGCCTGTCATCAAGCCGATGGCACGGGCATCGCCGGGGCTTTCCCTGCACTTAAAGGTAGTCCGTTAATTATCAACGACCGTGATGGGCATATTCGTGCCGTACTCGAGGGCAGACCTGGCAGCGCGATGCAGGCTTTCGGTAAACAGCTTAGCGCCGTAGACCTTGCCGCCGTGATCACTTACGAGCGCAACGCCTGGGGTAACGACAGTGGCGATCTCGTATCACCCCAAGAGATTCAGGCCCGGTTACAGCCTTAGAGGACGACCATAATGCAGACGGCCCACGCTCCGAACCCCGCTCAGGATCATACTGGTGCTCATTCAGGTCCCGCACCGGGTTTGATGCGCTGGGTGTTGACAACTAACCACAAAGATATAGGCAGCCTCTATTTGATCTTCTCGCTGGTGATGTTACTGACGGGGGGCTGCATGGCGCTGGTGATCCGCGCCGAACTGTTTCAGCCGGGCTTGCAGCTGGTACGTCCTGAATTCTTCAACCAGATGACCAC
>JBFGYY010000584.1:0-1892 GCA_041587095.1 Motiliproteus sp.
TCTTCGCCGAAGAACCAGAGTACCGAGTTGGTAGCGGACTTACGGGAAGAACCGGTGCCTACCACATCGCCGACAAAGGCCACGGGCAATCCCTTGGCTTTAACAGCTTCGATTTGCTTCATCGGGCCAGTAACGCCGTGCTCTTCGGGAGTCAGCCCGTCGCGGGTCATTTTAAACGCGGCCAGTGCGTGCAGCGGAATATCGGGGCGGCTCCAGGCATCCGGAGCGGGGGACAGGTCATCGGTGTTGATTTCGCCAGTGACCTTGAAGACGGACATCTTGATGCTTTCGGCGACCTTGTCGCGCTTGGTAAACCACTCGGCATCGGCCCAGGATTGCATCACGGCCTTGGCGTACTCGTTGCCGGCTTTGGCTTTCTCTTCCACATCGTGGAAGGCGTCGAACATCAGCAGGGTGTGTTTCAACTCTTCCGCCGCCAGTGCTGCCAGCTCATTATTGTCCAGTGCATCCACCAGAGTAACGATGTTGTACCCGCCGTGCATATTGCCGAGTAATTTGATGGCTGCTTGCTTATCGATTAACGGAGAGGTGGCTTCGCCGCTGATGATTGCGGAGAGAAATCCGGCTTTTACATAGGCGGCTTCGTCAACGCCGGGGGGAACGCGGTTAGTGATCAGGTCGAGGACAGTTTCTTCTTCTCCCGCCGGAGGGTTTTTCAGCAGCTCAATCAGGCCTGCAACTTGTTCAGCGGTCAGGGGTTTTGGCGGTATTCCCTGAGCGGCACGCTCCTCCACGTGTTTACGATAGGCTTCTAGCACGGTTAGTTCCTCTAGTTAGTGATAAATACTTACTGCCCCAGGATCTCTGGAAGGTAAGACTACCGATGACCCACATCGGTTGGTTCTTGCGGTTGATTGGTTCGGCGGAGTTGCACCGATTAATCACCTGGAACGGGGGCAAAAGTATACATGATCCCCCCGGGTTAGTTAAGGCGGCGCGACTGGCCCCAACTAATAGCCATTATAGGCGCGGTGAATAATGTTCTTAAAGCAGAAAAGTGGAGCTTATGCAGAAAATCTGCCGGCGGCGCGGGATTTTCCCGCCTGCAGTCTTGCCTGGGGTGTTTATTGGCGCACAATGCCCCGGTCGCCGGACTATTGCCGTATAATACCTGGCTGCTCGCCGAGCCGTTGTCTTTGTTTACTGTTTGCCAAGTTACAGGTGGTCATGTTCAAGCCCGTTAAAACCCCTTGTGTAGGAGTCTGTTCCACCGGTCTCGGGGATCACGTCTGTCGCGGCTGTAAGCGCTTTGTCCACGAAGTGATGTACTGGAACGCCTACAGCAACGATGAGCGCTATCTGATCGCCCGGCGTTTGGAGGGTTTCTTGACCCAGGTGGTGAGCAACAAGCTGCAGATTGTCGACGAGGCCAAGCTGCTGGCGGCCATCAAGCATCAGCAACTGCGTTTCAACCCGGAGCAGGGCGCCTACTGCTGGCTATTTGACCTGTTGCGGGCCGGCGCCAGCCAGATCGACGATCTCTCGGTCTACGGCGTGGTGCGCCAGCCGGACTGGCAGGACGAGACGCTGGTCGCCATCAAGCAAGCCATTGAGCAGGATTACTACACGCTCTCCTGTGCCTATTACGAACGCTATTTTTCCCAACCCGCCTGACACATTCAGTTAGCCAGTGACCATGACCGATATCGCCCCTGTAGTAGAATTCCTGAAGTGCCGTACTCCCGCCGAGTGGGTGGAGCGAGCGCTGGATCAGTTGGAGTTGATCCTGCTGGATCACGCCGCCAACGAGATGAAGGCGGCCCAGTCAGCCATGACCCTGATGGCGAAAAACCCCACCAAAATCGATCTGCTCAACAAAATGAGCCGCTTGGCGCGGGAAGAACTGGTGCACTTTGAGCAAGTGCTGAAAA
>JBFGYY010000585.1:0-1880 GCA_041587095.1 Motiliproteus sp.
CCGGAAGCGGTGAGTGACAAACCCGCCATCTTCACATTCAGGCCATAAGAGACGCCGCTCGAATCGGTCGCTGCACCACCGCCAACCGGCTCGGAAGATTGGCTCATCGCGCCTAACCAGGCTTTAACAGAGGCACCATCCAGGTCTCTGGCATAGGTTAATTCAGCCTCCAAACGTGGAGTCTCCTCTTGGGAGGCACCATTTTTATTCGGATCCATAAGGCCAACAGCCACTTTCAGACCACCCATATCGGGGCTGCGATAGGTGATCTGAGAAACGGGGAACGGATACAGATAGCCAGTACCGATATTACCGAATGACACATTAGCAGCATCAAGATTACTCGCTGCTGTAGCTGTCTGACCGAAACCCAGCAGTATCTCATCGCCAAGAATATTACTACGCCCGAACAAGGCGAAGTCTTTACCGATCAACACCTCACCAAAACTGCCGGCGACGGTACCGAAAAATTGACGAACATCGATCATGGTATCCGTCAACGCAGTATTGCTGTCATTTATACTCACCCAGAAAGAGGAGCGGCCACCCAGCTTAAGATCATCGACCTGCTTGGACATATCGAAGCCGATATAGTTAGGTAGGAAGCCCATTTTGACTCGCGACTGAGTCTGGTTTGGCGCGCCTACATTATCTGCCTCACTTCGAACTAGAAAGGTGTTAAACAAGCCGTCTGCAGAAAAGGTGGTCTGATCCTTGTCATACAGTTTGATAGCGGCACTCGCCTGCGTACCGGCACCCAGCGCAAGGGTGGCAGCAACCGCAACGGTCAGCGTCTTGTATTTCATCATCGGTTAGATCCCGTTCGTGTTGTTATTGGTTGTAGGGGGTTCACTGCAACGTCCATTACAGTGTCCTCTTCGCAACACAACGGCGATATCTGCTTTGAGATGCAATCGCGGGCTTCTTTCGTTGGGATTATTTAGAACCGCTCACAAGGTCGCTAGGGGCAGCAACAAAGAACTACGCCTCGTCCTACGACGGTGATTAAGTCTATTGTCGTACGACCCGACCGACTTAGCGGTGGCGCGCGCTGAATTCGGCAAGTATCTAAAAGAGAATTACAACGGGGTATATCTCCCATCTGATGACAATCCCCAACCACCACGGGGCCGATAGACGCATAGAAATAGCGCCGAAGTCGTATTGCCCGAACCGAGCCTCATCCGCAGCATGATAGAACCGTGTCAAGACAGGGGATCCATCACGCCCAGCGTTAACGGGTCCAGTCCAGACACCAACCAGTACGAAGTCCGCGAGGCGCTGAAGCCATCATTTAACATTGCTGCATACCCGTTGCCAGGCAATGGTGCTGCGACGCACAGGAAAGGGCCAGAGTAGCTAATGAAACCAACGCGCTACCGCATATTCCTAGCGATGCTCATCCTGTTGCTGAGCAACCTGCTCCCCCCGGCATCCTGCAACGCAGGCGAGGCGATAGCAGACGATGCGATTCAGCGCCTGTTTCCCAAAGCGACCCGTATTGGTGAGACCTTAAGCGATTTTCCTGTCCGGCCTGTCTACCAACTGGCCGAGCTGATCGGATACGCGTTTCAATCGACAGATCTCAGTGACTTACAAGGCTTCTCCGGCAAGCCCATACAGCTACTTATCGGGATCGACACGGCCGGACGCTTTAGCGGCGTTCAGATTCTTGATCACCATGAGCCGGTATTCCTGCACGGTCTGGGTCAGGAACCGCTGTTCAGTTTCATCGATCAATACACCGGACGTTCAGTCAGCGACCAGATCATTATTGATAGTAAGAAAACGGGGCAACCGGGCAGCGCCGGGCCGGTTTATATTGATGGCGTAACCAAAGCCACCGTCTCGGTCATCATCATTAATGACACCCTGCTCTC
>JBFGYY010000586.1:0-1879 GCA_041587095.1 Motiliproteus sp.
CGGCGAACCTCCTGAACCTGCTTCTCGATCTGCCCCTTCTCCCAGCTCGCAGCAGCTGTACACGCCTTCGGCTCGATCAGGTAATGGTTCATCGGTACCAAAAAGCGGGCATTAACCCGCATTTTTCATGAAGCTCTAAACAAGAACGGCTGAAAGCCTTATGGTTATTGGTGTCGAGTCAAATCCCACAGGGCCCCAGCCGTGAGCAAAATGTTACCACAGTCTTTTCAGTTTTCACCCCTCCTTCGTCGTACCGTTGAAGGCCAGTTTTCTGGCGGACATATTACCAGTGATGCTGGACTGCTATTGCTGCGTGAAGTGGATCAACAGATTCAACTCTCCGCAACTTTGGCCAAGCGGTTATCGGTTGATCGACAGACGGGCAAGATTCAACATGGCGTCAAAGCGATGCTGCAACAGCGTCTGCTGGGCATCGCTGCCGGTTACGAAGACCTCAACGATCACGACACGCTTCGCCGCGATTACGCCCTGCAAGCGGCGGTCGGTAAGCTGACTCCGCTGGCCAGTACCGCCACCCTGTACCGATTCGAAGCCAAGTCTGATCGGCGCGCCATCATCGAAGCACATCGCACCCTGTGGGAGCAGTTCATCGCCAGCCATACCAAGGCCCCCAAACGCATCGTGCTTGATTTTGACGCTACCGATATTCCGCTCCACGGGGATCAACCGGAAAAGTTCTTCCATGGCTATTACGACCACTATTGCTACTTGCCACTGTACGTGTTTTGCGATCGTTTCCCGCTGGTCGCGTATCTGCGCCAGAGCAAGATAGATGGAGCTAAACATTCCGGTGCCATCCTCAAGCTGCTGGTGACTTTCATCCGCCAGCACTGGCCTAAGGTGCAGATCATCTTTCGCGGTGACAGCGGCTTCTGCCGTCAACTGATCCTCAACTGGTGCGAACGCCATGGCGTTGATTACCTGGTCGGCATTGCACGTAACTCGCGCTTGGAAGCCCTGGTAGCACCCACGTGGGTGCTCGTTGAAAAACGCCACCAACAGCGCAAGCGGGCCGGCGAAGCAGGCTCCAACCGATGGTTCTGGCGCTACCCATACCCCGCCGGGAGCTGGCGTAAAACGCGCGGAGTGATCGCTAAAATGGAAGTGACCGATAAAGGGCGCAATCCGCGCTTTGTGGTGACGACGTTGCCCGGCAATGACGCCGACCTTTACTGCAAAATGTATTGTGCGCGCGGCGACATGGAGAACCGGATCAAAGACCAACAGCGGGATCTGTTTGCCAAACGCACATCCTCGAAGCACTGGTGGAGCAATCAGTGGCGGCTGATGTTGTCGATGCTGGCGTTCGTGCTATTCGAAAAGCTACGGGAATTCTGTTCACGCAAGTATCGCTCGCTGAGCGTTCACAGTCTGCGGATACGACTGATCAAGATCGCGGCAGTGGTGACTCGGAACACGCGCCGTATCCGGTTCTTCTTCAACGAATGCTGCCCGGACCAGACAGAGTTCATCCGACTCAGCCAAGCCCTGTCACCGGGGTAGTGACACCGAGCGCCCCCGGCTCGAAGCAATGGGGGAAAGGGGGAGCTATGCCTGCAACAAAGAAATTGACTGTAATTAAAGGAATTTGGTACTGAATGCGCGCTATTTAACCACGAAAAATCAGCCAGTTAGTCAAAACTGGCTTCATGAAAAATGCGGGCTAGAGCAGATGCAAATACTTAATCACGTGCTGATACCACATCTGCTCCTTTGCCTGATAGCGAGTGTGCAAACGATAGTAGGTCTTCCAGTGCATTCCCTTTTTCTTGCCCCAACCTTCGCCGAATTCGTAACGCTCAAACAGTCGCTCGCCGAGCTTGTGTTTCTGGCTGATTAGCCGATCTATGCGGCCCAC
>JBFGYY010000587.1:0-1863 GCA_041587095.1 Motiliproteus sp.
GCATTGTACCCGCACACCCGGCCTAAGCCCAGTTTCAGTGCAGAATTGTTCAGACAGACGGAACGCAGAAGGGTTATTTCAGGCCTCATTTACTGTTTGGAAAGCGGTTAATCCGGCGCACTTATCCGCGCTGCGCTTTCGGCGCGTCACTTTGACACTCCGGCCGGGCGGCCCGGAACGCAGCCAGCTCAAGGCAATGGCTTTCAATCTGCAGCAACGTCGGACAGGCCAGCAAGTCACACTCATAGCGCCGGGCGTTATACAATTGCGGTATCAGGCAGCAATCTGCCAAGCCCGGTGCATCGCCAAAGCAATAGCGCCCGCTAACGCCTTCACGCACGATCATCGACTCCATGTCCCTGAGCCCCTGTTCGACCCAATGGCGATACCAGTCATTGACCCGTAATTCCGGTAGGCGCAGCTCATCACGAAGGTAGTTCAGGACGCGTAGATTATTCAAAGGGTGTATGTCGCAGGCCACAAGATTGGCTAAAGCGCGTACCCAGGCACGACTATCCGGGTTATGGGGCAACAACGCAGGTGTGCGGGGGAACACCTCGTCTAAAAATTCACAGATAGCCAACGACTGGGTCAAATGGATTTCACCTATCTCGACCACCGGCACCAGCCCCTGAGGATTACGCGCCAGATGTGCCGTACCGCGTTGTTCATTGGCAGCCAGATTAACCGCTGTACGCCGGTACTCCAGCCCTTTCACATTCAACGCCAAGCGCACCCGGTAACCCGCTGACGAGCGCCAATAATCATAAAGCTTCAGCATGAATTACCCTCTCTTATTATCAACCTTCGCAAGCACATAACCACATGTTGTATCGAAGCGGTAACGAAACTGTAGCTGGCTTTTTCCTAAATATCCCTTTGGAGCGCGGGTTTTAGCGCTGACTAATCCGATTGCACCGCCGTTCGCCACGCAGTATCCTGCCGGCCCGACGCACCGTTAACGCAACCGGAGTTTCAGAATGCCTCTGCCCCAGCCCGCTAATCGTACAGCGATCCACCAGCGCGATATAGAATGCCGCGGATTCAAACGCGACGATGGTCTTTGGGATATTGAAGCCAGAATGACCGACGTGAAAACGTATGCCGTCAAAAACCGCGACCGCGGCGGTGAAATTGCCGCAGGCGAGGCGATCCACGATATGTCGATTCGCCTCACGCTGGATAACAACCTGCTGATTCACGATGTCGCGGCGGTTATCGATTACGCGCCGTTTAGTTTGTGCCCCTCAATCACACCAGCCTTTGAGCAACTCAAAGGCAAAAGTATCGGAGCCGGATGGACGAAGCTGACCAAGATGCTGTTTTCGGGGACTCAGGGCTGTACACACCTGCGAGAATTGCTGGGGCCGCTGGCAACGACGGCATTCCAGACAATTTACCACGCAAGTCAGCGCGAAAAAGGCCCGGACGCTAGCAAGGAAAAACCGGTAATGCTGAATAGCTGCCATGCGTTCGCCGAGACCGGCGACGTTGTCAAAGATTTCTGGCCCGATTTCTATCAGCCGGAAAAGCCTTCATAAGATAAGCGGCAGCATCGTGCCCTGACAAGATGAATGCTGGCTCAGCAGGATTGAATACCGAGCGCTATGAGGCAAAACGCCCTTCTCGATAATGGAAGTCGGCCGGGGTCAAACTCGGCGGTTGTGCGGCTTTATCATCCTGGCGAATATGATGAATCAGTGCAGCCACAACCAGTTCCAGTTCCTTGTGCCGGTTGCCGCGATACGACTCGCTAAGCACATTGCGAAACCTCTCGAGCAAGACGCGGTGCGATCGCTGGTGATGCTCTATCTGGGCTACGGGTACTCCCAGAGACCGCATCAGCTTTTCCTGGGTGGCAAA
>JBFGYY010000588.1:0-1862 GCA_041587095.1 Motiliproteus sp.
CAGCGCCTTAAAAGTCACATCGATCAGCGACGTTGCCTGCTTTTTGAATTCACTGCCGGCATAACCGGTTGGCTCCACGCCAAACGCGCCGGACAGCACCCCGGAAATCACGTTGTTATGCTGCGTCCCGCTGGCAATATGCGGGTGCGTACCCACCGCATCGACCTGCCCCACCGCAGCATCGGCACGCCGCACCCGCCGCAGCCGATGCGGATTATGACAATCGGTGCATTCAACATGGCGACTGGCCAGATTCGCCTGCGATTCGGTAAAGTCCTTGTCACGGATATCGTGGACCTCCTGAGTGGTATCGTCCTGACGTGCAGTAACGATAGGCATACTGCTGACCCGATCGAAATCCGGCTTTATCGCAGGCACATTGGTTGCGTTGGCATCGAGAATACCCGCATTCGTGTCGTGGCACTGAAAACAGGTCTGTTCGATCGCCGAATCGGCGTTTGCAGATCCTGTCGAGCCTTCACGCAACAAGCGGCGGGCACCCTGTTTGGTATGCGTATCGTGGCAATTGAGACAAGAGGCCTGCCAGACCTGCGCATTATTCGCCGCGCCATCCAGCGTATTGGGAAATTCACGCTGCTGGGCGTGCAAGGCTTCATAGCGCTCATCGGCGACGGTGGGATTGGCGTGCGCAGAGTCCGCCCAGCCTTCTTTGTTGTGACAAGCCAAACAGATGATATCGTTGTCTTCATCGAAGGCAACCAGCGAATGATCAGTGGTATCCGGTGCACTCTGCTGGAAGCGATTGCCGCGCAGAAATTTGATATTGCTCGTTGCATCATCGCCGGCACCGCGGGTGTGGGGGTCATGGCAGGTGGTACATTGCAGCTTACCCGCAGCCGGATCTGTACCTTCCAGAGGAAAGCGCGGCTGGCCCGGAGTACTGCTGCTACCCCGAACACCTACCTGCTCTCCGCGCCCGGCAACACTATTCAACGGATCGAACAACTCGCCATCGCTGGTCGCCAGGGCCGTATCATAAACAAGTGAAATAGGGTGGTCATTAGTCAGATTAGAACCAAAGTTTCGGGTAAAACCGCTGTTAGCCCCCTCGCCTGCCGGCATTTTCCCGGCAGCGGTTCCCGTCAGACTGATAGTCTGACTCCCTACCCCTTCAATCACATTGACCGATCCAATGGCCAAAGTACCATCATGACAGGATAAACAAAGCTTAGAAGCGCCACCGGGATTATCATCGATGGCCGCCTGAAACGAACTGTTACTGGCATTTGGTGCACTGCCATACATGACATAGGAGCCGTTATTGACCGCCTTATTCCACAAAGGGGCCAACTCAGCCTGTGTCGCGCCATGCGGGGTATGACAAAACACGCAAACTTGCGAGGTTCCGCCGCTGGCTTCTGGTTGTGATTTAACCGTACCGACACCGCTTGTGGACAGATTATGCCTGGTACTGCTGATATCGGACTCGCGACGCGAATCCAGAGGCGAAGCCGCTGACACCAATTGCGCCAGACAACAGGCCAGAACTACCAGTACGCGAAGAGATACCTGCATAAACCACCTATCATCCATTAACCTTCCTGTCTCGCAACGGCCTTCATCAG
This sequence comes from Motiliproteus sp., assembly GCA_041587095.1. Taxonomy (GTDB): domain Bacteria; phylum Pseudomonadota; class Gammaproteobacteria; order Pseudomonadales; family Balneatricaceae; genus Motiliproteus. The sequence continues at coordinate 1,587 of JBFGYY010000588.1, forward strand.
CATATCGAATCGCGAACGCACCGCCTGCAAAATGACATAACGCACATCTTACCACCAAACCCCGTGTAAAGATGGCAACACGGGGCAAACCGATCCATAAAAACCAGATACACACCAAATCCTGCTGGCAGTAAAACCAGCGGCATTCAGAAACGATAAAGGCAAACAGCTTTTGTACCGAGCCTAACGCTAACAGTCAGGCGGTCGAAGACAGGAACAAAACACCTTACCGGCCAGGATACGGCGCCGAAACGGGGATCAGAAGGCAACTAACCG
>JBFGYY010000589.1:0-1858 GCA_041587095.1 Motiliproteus sp.
ACAACTGCTTTCTCTACGTCAGCGAAGCGCGATTGGCGCACCTGCCCGATGCCTATCGCGGCGCACGCGTTGCTGAAGACAGCGAACTACCCGATCGTTCCCCGCTCCTTTTTCGGTTGCGAAAGCGCCGCGTAAGCTGGCTGCCGGTGGCGGCGATGTCCTGGCTGGCACGACTGAAAATGGCATTGCGGGCCCGACGCCAGCGGCACCACAATGCGGACACCCCATGAGCAGCCTGTCGATCATACTTCTGACATTCGCGACCTTAGCCGCCGCCGGCGGGCAATTATTGCTTCGCGTGGGTGCGCAAGGGCGCGCCGAGTGGCTGGAGTTTATCAATTGGCCCATAGCCGCGGGGCTGCTGCTATACGGCATCGGCACCGTTATCTGGATCTATACCCTGTCCTACGAGAAGCTGACCACCGTTTACGGTTTCACCGCACTGACTTTCGTTCTGGTATTTCTGGGAGGCGTCACACTGCTCAATGAAAGCCTCTCCTATGCGGCGATGTTCGGCATTCTGCTGATACTGGCCGGACTGTACCTTATCAGCACCTAGAACGAGCGAAACACTATTCATGCTGCGCGCAGCTCCATCCCGCGCCGGCCAACAGCCACACGAGTGAGCAATGACCAAACTACATATAGTTGTCCCCTGCTACAACGAAGCGAGTGTATTGCCCGAGAGTCACAAGCGGCTGCTGCAACTGCTCGACCATCTGCAGACGCAAGACAAAATCACCCCCGACAGTCGCATCTGTTTTATCGACGACGGCAGCAGCGATAACACCTGGTCGCTGATCGAAACCTACGCCGCCACTGACCCGCGGGTAACCGGGATCAAACTGTCCAGCAATCGAGGCCATCAAAACGCCTTGTTGGCGGGATTGTTAAGCGCCGACGGCGATGCGGTGGTCAGCATCGACGCAGACCTGCAGGACGATGTCCGCGTTATCGAAGCGATGCTGGATAAATACCATCAAGGCAGCGATGTGGTGTACGGCGTACGACGCTCGCGGCAAAAGGATTCGCTGTTTAAGCGTCTGAGCGCCCGTGCTTTCTACCGGCTGCTGCAACGGATGGGCGTCAGGGTCGAGTTCGACCATGCCGACTTTCGCCTGATGAGCCAACGCGCGCTGCAGGCACTGAAAGAATACAGCGAGGTCAACCTGTTTCTGCGCGGCCTGATTCCCACCATCGGCTTTCCCTCGACCACCGTCAGCTATGATCGTGCAGACCGTTTTGCCGGTGAATCAAAATACCCAATCTGGCGCATGCTGGCACTGGCCATCGACGGCATCACGTCCTTCTCCGCGCTGCCGCTGCGTCTGATCGCCGGATTAGGCATCGGGATTTTTATTCTGAGCCTGATACTGGCGCTGTGGGTAACCTGGGTCCGTTTTGTCGCTGGCGATGCCGTACCCGGCTGGGCCTCCTCGGTGCTGCCGATGTACCTGCTGGGTGGTTTGCAGTTATTCAGCATCGGTGTACTGGGGGAATACGTCGCCAAGACTTACCTGGAAACCAAGCGTCGTCCCCGGTTTATTATCGAAAAAAGCCTCGATTAACAGCAAGCAATCGTTTTAACCTCAAACCAACACAGGGAGCCACGCCTGCCTGTGTCGAGGTTTGTCACCGGCACCTGCGCGCCTGCACCATTGCAACCCACCGCCTTGAACCGACGCACCATCAGTGTGCCCCCTCCCCGCCTCTCAGTGCACGCTATCGATGCAAGGGGCTATTCAACAGCTTTTCAGCCCCAACATATCAAGCACTTATCTGACATATGTCATTTTGGCACACATAATGCTGTATAGAGCTAATTCCGACAGTTTTACTGTCTTATTCAGCATTTGAA
>JBFGYY010000590.1:0-1848 GCA_041587095.1 Motiliproteus sp.
CTGGTTACTCCGCTCTGGGCGACGGCCGTGGAACAGCTCAAGGCGGAAACGCCCGCCCTGCGGTGGTTAGAAGTGTTGCCGCTGGTGGATGAAATAGAGGAAAGGTATTCACCGGAATCAGGATGGGAAGAATAAAAAATCCCCGCGAGTGCGGGGAACGGGTTGGTAACAGCGTGGTTACTGGTTCATCGCTAAAAGAATTAGCGAACAAGTGAATTATAGATATTTTGAATAATGAATCAAATTTAAAAGCGTAGTTACCTTAATAAATATTTGAAAAACACCATTGCATTGACTAAGATGGGGCTAATGCTGGTTTTGGTGCGATGAAATAAACGTCGTTGAGCTGATCCAAGCACAGAGCAATTGCTTACCGTCGTCCAATGCGCACATCGGCTTCTCGTTTGTGTTTGTGTTTGTAGCGGTGACTCGACCAAGAGGGTAAGGATGTCCATGCTTAACCTGATTAATGACCCATGGCTGCCGGTGATACGCGCCGATGGCCGCCATGACCGTATAGCCCCCTGGCAGATTGCCGAACTCGACAACCCGGTGGTGGAGCTTACCGCTCCTCGGCCCGACTTTCAGGGCGCTCTCTACCAGTGGTTGATCGGCCTGTTGCAGACTGCCTGTGCCCCGGAGGATTTGGAGGGCTGGCAGGAGGCGTGGGATGCGCCACCATCGCCGGAAAACCTGCGCGCCCGGTTTGCACCCCTGGCATCGGCCTTTGAGTTGGTCAATGACAAGGGGCCTGCATTTATGCAGGATTTCGATCTGGCTGGCGGCGAGGTCAAATCAGTTGCCGCCCTTCTGATCGAAGCTCCGGGTAGTAAGACACTGAAAGATAACCTGGATCACTTCGTCAATGGCGGTACCGTCGATGGTGTTTGTTCCGGCTGCATCGCCACTGCACTCTTCACCCTGCAGGCCAACGCCCCCTCCGGAGGAGTGGGGCACCGTGTGAGCCTGCGCGGAGGAGGTCCCCTGACCACTTTGGTTATGCCGGCTCAGGTCGATGCCACCTTGTGGCAAAAGCTGTGGCTGAATATCCTGCCGGACGAAACCACTGACAATCCTGACTTTGACAACCCGACAGTATTGCCTTGGATGGGGCCGACCCGTTGCTCGGATAAAAGTGGCCAAAGCACTCTTCCGGAGGATGTTGCGGCGCTACAGGTTTATTGGGGCATGCCTCGCCGAATTCGGCTAGCGTCTGATGTGGAGCAGCCGGGTTTGTGCGCTCTCTGCGGAGTTTCGGATAGCGCCCTGATCAAACATTTCCGCACCCGCAACTACGGCACTAACTACGAAGGCCCTTGGGTCCATCCGCTGACTCCCTATCGCTTCGATACGAAGAACAGCGCGCCGCCCCTGAGCCTTAAGGGGCAACAGAACGGCCTGGGGTACCGGCACTGGCTGGGATTGGTGTGGCAGGACGATAGCACCGGTGATCGGGCAGCCAGGGTCGTTCGGCACTACCTGGACCATAAGGCCGACACTTTAGGTGCTGCCGCACGCCTCTGGTGTTTCGGTTTTGATATGGACAACATGAAAGCCCGCTGCTGGTACGAGTACCAGATGCCTGTCCTGGCAATTCCTACAGAGCAACAGTCACAATTTATCGGTTTCGTCGGCCAACTGCTGGACGCCGCCAAGACGGTCGCCAAGTTGCTGCGTGACCAGGTCAAGGCGGCCTGGTTTGAGCGCACCAAGGATGCACGGGGCGATATGAGCATGGTGGACCAGAGTTTCTGGCAGGCCACCGAAGAACCTTTCTACCGCCAACTGCAGGCGCTGGCAACACAACCGGAAGATAGTCGCTACCTGCCAGCCACCGTGGCTGCTGCC
>JBFGYY010000591.1:0-1845 GCA_041587095.1 Motiliproteus sp.
AAACGCCCCTTACGGGGCGTTTTTTTTGCACCAACGACAGGCGTTAATCAGCGCCCGCTGCACGGTAGCTCATTAACGGGCAGGGCGCGGCGCATAAGCGAATACATCAGAAAATAGCTCGCCCTCTTCCAGCCCCTTATCCAGCAGCTGATCCTCGACGGCATAGACCATACCCGGCGAACCGCAGGCATAGAAACGGCTATGGCTGGCATCAGGCAGCAACGCCTGCAATCCCTCGACAAGATTCCCCTTCATGCCCCCCGCCGGCGGCTCTTCTCCCTCGCCATCGACCATGGGAACAAAGCGAAAATGACTGTGCTCGCGCTGCCAGCGTTGCGGTAGCTCCAGGTCGTAAAACTGCGCGGCATCCTTTGCCCCCCACAACAACAGCAACTCCTGATCGATACCGCTGTCGATAGCGGCTTCGATCATGCTTTTCATCTGAGCAAAACCTGTCCCGGCGGCAATAAAAACCAACTGGCGGATACCCAGCAGATCCGCGGGATCGAGAAAACACTTGCCCTGTGGCATACGGATACGCAGATCGCGGACCGACCCCAGGTGCTTCAGTACCTGTGACGAAAGAGAATCGGCGCCTTGATTCTGAATATGCAGCTCAATTTCACTGCCCTGCGCAGGGGCCGAAGCGATGCTATACGGTACCGAACGTCCGTCAGGCAAGAGAATTTCCAGATACTGTCCCGCCATAAATTCACTGGCGACACTCGGTACCCTCGGTTGCAACCTGACACGCCAGACACTGGCGGAGATTTCGGCTAAGGCCATCACATGGCAGAGGTGCTCCTCTGGCGCACGCTTTTTTACACTACTCACTCAGGACTCCCTTACTGACGATTTCTTAACGGTATCGATACCCAGGCTTTGCCACAAAGCATCGACACGCTCTTTAACATCCGCATTCATGCTGATCGGCTCACCCCATTCGCGGTCGGTCTCACCCGGCATCTTATTCGTCGCGTCCATGCCCATTTTGGAGCCCAGTCGCGGTACCGGTGAGGCAAAATCGAGATAATCGATGGGGGTGTTTTCAATCAAAACGGTGTCGCGGGCCGGATCCATTCGCGTGGTGATCGCCCAGATCACATCATTCCAGTCTCTGGCGTTGACGTCATCATCGGTCACAATCACAAACTTGGTATACATAAACTGGCGTAAAAACGACCAAACACCCATCATGACCCGCTTGGCATGGCCCGGATACTGCTTCTTGATCGTCACGACCGCTAACCGGTAGGAGCAACCTTCCGGCGGCAGATAAAAGTCGACGATTTCCGGAAACTGCTTTTGTAAAATCGGAATAAACACTTCGTTGAGGGCAACCCCTAATACCGCCGGTTCGTCCGGTGGCCGGCCCGTATAGGTGCTGTGATAGATCGGCCGGTTACGGTGTGTCATACAGGTCACGGTAAAGACCGGAAACGACTCCACTTCGTTGTAATAACCGGTGTGATCGCCAAACGGCCCCTCTTCGGCCATTTCACCCGGCTCGATGTAGCCTTCCAGGACGATCTCAGCACTGGCAGGCACCAACAGGTCGTTGGTCAGGCACTTAACCAGCTGGGTCTTCTGACCACGCAACAGCCCCGCGAAGGCGTATTCGGACAGCGTATCCGGCACCGGTGTCACCGCGCCCAGAATGGTCGCCGGATCGGCACCCAATGCCACCGTGACCGGGAACCGCTCCCCGGGATGCTCCTGCTGCCACTCACGAAAATCCAGCGCGCCGCCCCGGTGCGACAGCCAGCGCATAATCAGTTTGTTGCGCCCAATCAGCTGCTGGCGGTAAATACCCAGGTTGGCGCGCTCTTTATGCGGCCCTTTGGT
>JBFGYY010000592.1:0-1844 GCA_041587095.1 Motiliproteus sp.
CACTGCCCACCCCTCGAGGTGGCACAAACATCCAGCTGAGCCGGGCACGGTAGAAAGAACAGAAAGAATAGAAAATTGATTTTCGCCGGGGTCTTCAAGGCCCCGGCTACTCAGATCAACCGAGAGGCTTAGCCAACCATCTCGTCGTGAATATCATTTTGCTGAAGATAGAGCGGGACCTGCTTGTAGCGGTCAAAACTGCGCTTGGCTTCGATATAGCTGTGGAAAACCAACGGCTCTGCGCTGCCCTTCTGCTCAAGGGTGTAACCCAGTCCCTTTATCATCGCCTGCGCCGTGTAGATATCCCCTTCATTGGAGATAATGTTGATGGAATCAACCTTGCCACGCACCATGGCCAACTCAAACTCATGAACCTTCATACGATCTCCCCGCCACGAAACGCAGCTGGCAACCCTAATTAAGGCACGACCAACACAATGCCAAACAGGATAAGGCGATCCCGCTGGTCTTTGCCGTCTAGTCAGTTACTGATTAGGCGGCTACTTTGACAATACCCTGCTAGTAAAGTTTCTTTTCCAGCGCCGCGCAGAAACCATGCAGGAAACGTACATCCTCGGCGCCAAGCTGCGACAGTCGCTCCTGAGCCCAGCGGTAGCCTTTGGAGTCTGCGGAAAAAGCCAATGTCTCGCTGATGCGTGATACCCGTTCACGCAAGGCCTGCAGCTGTCCTTCCGGGTCCTGTGCGGGTTTTTGACGGTGAGCCTCAGCCTGCACCGCTGCAAGATCATAAGCGTAGAGCATAACGGCCTGCCCCAGATTCAGTGACGGGTAGGTGGTGGCCAGAGGTATGGAGCTCAGCTGATCGCAGCGATCAAGCTCCGTATTCGACAAGCCTCTGTCTTCGCGCCCGAACAGCAGTGCAACCCGTTGCAGACTGGCCCCCTGCTCTGCCAGCTGCGCGCCAAGCTGAGGCGGAGTCAGCAACGGACGCCCGCCTGCACGATGCTTAGCCGTGGTACCGATCACCAGGTCGCAATCAGCCAAGGCGCTATCGAGCGTGGGATAAGTTTCGATACGTTCCAGAATATCACCCGCCCCGTGCGCGACCCAGCGCGCCGGATCCTGCCGGTGCACCTCAGAACCGATGACCCGCATCTGTGCGAAACCCATCGTCTTCAGCGCACGCGCCGCCGCACCTACATTTTCCGGAACCTGGGGTTGAAAAAGAACAAAAACCAGCTGCATCTGCGCACCCTCCACTTTCGAGGGCAGGACTATAGCACGTCACAGATCAGGCGTAGATACACGCGTTTTGAGCACCCCGACCGAACCAGCGAGGCAGACCCGCTACGCGTTTAAGACGTTATCGCCTTACCGTTCATACCGCGCAGAATACGCAGCATGGGGGCGAAGGCAGGGACAGGGACAGAATAAAAGAATAACAGCCGAAAAAAACGCGGCCGAAGCCGCGCTATTTCAGCAAAACAACCGGTCGCTACTGGACTTCGATCGCCTCAGCGATTTTCTTCTGCCACAAGGCTGGGCCGGTAATATGCGCCGATTCGCCTTTGCTGTCGACCGCCACGGTAACCGGCATATCTTTAACTTCAAACTCGTAGATCGCTTCCATACCCAGCTCAGGGAATGCTAGCGTCTTAGAGGATTTGATCGCCTTGGATACCAGGTAAGCGGCACCACCAACAGCCATCAGATAGACCGACTTGTTGTCACGGATCGCTTCGATCGCCACAGGGCCGCGCTCGGCTTTACCGATCATGCCCATCAAGCCGGTGCTTTCCAGTACCTGACGGGTAAACTTATCCATCCGCGTCGCGGTGGTGGGGCCAGCCGGTCCAACCACTTCATCGCGGACCGGATCAACC
>JBFGYY010000593.1:0-1830 GCA_041587095.1 Motiliproteus sp.
AGGTGGCCGGCGATAAACGCCTTGTATAGCTGAAGACCGGAGGGACCGGTAACAATGAGTCTGCCCCGTCTGTCAGCTCCCGTGCAGTTCACGCACGATCTTGATAAACAGCTCCCGTGCACGGTGGCTTCTGCCGTGACTACGCGTGATTGCCGCAACCCCCAGGTCGTAATATTTACGGGAGGGTACCAAAGCCCACAGATCGCCGTCATCGACGTAATCCTGTACATAGTTATCCGGCAAAAACCCGACATAGGCTCCCGATAACAGCATGGCCAGACGCGCTTCATAGAAATAGGAAATTGCGTCCTTATTCATATCCGCTAACTGCTCCCCCACCGCAGGACTGGTCTGAATGCCGGCGTGGACGACCTTGGCCTGCAACACCTGCACAAACCTTTCTTCATTGTCATCAGAGCCGTAGAGCGGGTGCTTGCGCCCACAGTACAGATGACAGCGATCACTGTAGAGCGGCGAATAGCTCAACCCCTCAAACTGGCGGTGGTACGGAATAAACCCGACATCCACCTCGTCATTCAGCACCATTCGTTCAGCATCCGCCAGCGCCTTTACATCCAACAACACCTTCACATCGGGTGCCTGTTCAGAAAAAAGCCGAATAGCTTCTGGAATTCGAGCCCTTGGCGCCATACACACCGCATCACTGGCGATCACCTTGAGCTCTCCGGTCAGCTCAACATGCAGCGCATTGATACCACTGCGGAAGGACTCAAGAGATGAAAACAGATCCTTCATCAGCTCATAAACTTCCAGCCCCTCCTCGGTCAGAGCGAAACCCGCCCGCCCACGGCGACACAACTTAAGATTAAGGCGCTGCTCCAACTTAGCGATATGGATACTGATGGTGGATCGGCCAATGCTTAGTTCGGTTTCCGCTGCAGCAAACCCTCCCGCTTCCACCACCGACTTAAACACCTTTAGCAACCGGATCTCATAATCAGCCACCTGCCCCAGCCTGACCGTTAAGTCCTTTTTCATACCCCACCGACCTCGTATAAAGTTTTACCTACATCAACGTAAACAATGAAGCAGCGGTATTTATCACACATTAGCAAAGGAATTACCATGCTTTGATTCGACCCGGTCTCAGTCAACTGAACCAGGTAGCCAGTCCGCTCAGCAGGGGTCAATTACACCTAGCTGATCAACAACAAAACATAAGCAGGACAGGGTTATGACTCTTACACTGACATCCGAGACGCTTCTGAAACAGCAGGCCTTCATTAACGGCGAGTGGAGCGACGCGGCCAGCGGCCGGAGCTTTGCGGTGACGAATCCCGCGACCCTCGAACCGATCGCCGAAGTACCCGATATGGGCGCAAATGAAACACACGCCGCCATCGATGCAGCCAGCAGCGCACTGCCTGCCTGGAGCACCTTAACCGCCAAAGAACGCGCTGCCCGCCTGCGTGCGTGGCACGACCTGATTCTCGCCAACCAGGACGATCTGGCCACGATTATGACCAGCGAGCAAGGCAAGCCCCTGGCCGAAGCCAAGGGTGAAGTCAGCTACGGCGCGTCCTTTATTGAGTGGTTTGCCGAAGAAGCCAAACGCATCTACGGCGACGTGATACCAGCCCACGGCGTCGATAAACGCCTGATTACCATGAAACAGCCGATCGGCGTCGTGGCAGCAATCACACCCTGGAATTTCCCCATCGCCATGATCACCCGTAAAGTAGCACCGGCTCTGGCCGCCGGTTGCACCGTGGTGGTCAAGCCCGGCGAAGATACGCCGTTATCGGCCCTGGCGCTGGCCGAACTCAGCCGTCAGGCGGGTATCCCGGCGGGTGTGTTCAATGTGATTAC
>JBFGYY010000594.1:0-1697 GCA_041587095.1 Motiliproteus sp.
TCATTAGCGGGTAGATGGTTCTGAATCAGCTCACCGTAGGCCAGTTCCGATACGTAACGTACGCCATGGGTGAGGATTACCCGGTCGTACTGCTCATAGATCTCCGGGTCCTTGATAATACTCATAAAGGGCGCGAGTCCGGTTCCTGTGCAGAGCAGGTAGAGATTTCGCCCCGGCAGCAGGTTGTCGTTGATCAGCGTCCCGGTCGGTTTGCGGCTGATCAGGATTTGGTCGCCTACTTTGATCTTTTGCAACTTCGACGTGAGCGAGCCATCGGGCACTTTGATGCTGAAAAACTCGAGTTGGTCCTCGTAGTTTGCGCTGGCGATGCTGTACGCCCGCATCAGTCGCCGCCCCTCATGCTCCAGGCCGATCATGGTGAAATGACCGTTTTTAAATCGGAAGCCGGGATCCCGACTGGTTGTAAAACTGAATAGGGTGTCGTTCCAGTGATGAACGCTAAGTACTTCCTCGCGGCCAATATTCGCCATGGAACCCTCCTCTTAGAATATTTACTTTGGTTATAAAATCCAGCTATCGGTTCACCCAATACGGCGCTAGGTAGCTTGCTAATACATATAGAAATTGACGCTTGGCGATGATTGGGCGTTGTTGCAGCCATCCAACCTGCGGCCTCGCCAACGCAGCCGCAAGCACCAGAACAAGATCCATTGATCGCCTTCAAGTGGTCAATGAGCCCCCTACTCGGTATCCGACAAGGGGGAGAACAACTCAATCCGGTTACGGCCCAAGTGTTTAGCCCGATACATCGCGATATCAGCCTGCTTCAACAAATGCCGGCTACTAATCAGGTGGTTGGTAATGGATACTCCGGCAGAGAAGGTGCAAACAGGTATGCTCTCCTCGTTGCTCATGGCGTTGAGATAGCATTGACGCATGTTTTCCAGATCTCGAACCACATCCACTTGCGCAACGCCCGTGTATAGGGCCGCAAACTCTTCTCCACCCGTTCGGGCAATTAAGCACGGCTTTTCCAACTGGCTCAGAAATTCTCTTACGAAGAATTTTATTGCCTCATCCCCCACATCGTGACCGTAGCGATCATTGACCCGTTTGAAGAAATCCAGATCGAACAAGGTCAGCGTGACCGCCTTTCCCTGCAGGGCTTCAAGCTGCCCTTGAAACGCGCGCCGATTCGAAATACCGGTAAGCGGATCGGATTCGGCATGCTCCTGCAAGACTTGCTGATTGAGCACCCTTGCCGTGCAATCGCGCAGGAAGGCGAAAATCCACCTCTTTCCCCGACAGTCCGCAATATTGGAGATGCTCAATTCCACAAAGAACGGCTCCCGCTTGGACTTATGCAGCGCCGGTACGGTAACCGTTCCACCAACCATGCCGACAGTCTCACTACCTTCGTTGGCTATAAAACGCCGGATGGATGATTTGGCCTTGGCTCGCAGATACTCAGGGCAAATAAAATCGTGAAAGTCCTTGCCATACATCTCGTTGGCAGAGAAACCAAACATTCCCTCCGCGGCGTCATTCCAGTAGACAACACGGCTGCTGCCATCCGATATAATGACCGCGTCGTGCGACTGCTCGACGATCGAGAAAAATACGTCGTCGGTGATTCTGCTCTTCATTACGCCTCCGGCCAGACAGTCTTTAACCTAGTTAATAGGTGCCGCTCGCATTCATGGGAACCTAACCGGCTAGGCGCCACACTCATCGCA
>JBFGYY010000595.1:0-1676 GCA_041587095.1 Motiliproteus sp.
GACCAAGCCGTTAGGGGTCGGCATACTCACTACGGCGCAAAAACGCAAAGTGTTACAACCCGAGCACGCGCACATCGCCCGTGACGCCATGTGTCAGCTGAATCGGATTGGCGCGGATATCGCCGTGCTGCCGGGTATCAGTGCTATTACCGATGTCACGGGTTTCGGCTTATTGGGACACCTCAGTGAAGTGTGTGAAGGCAGTGGACTGCAGGCGCGTCTAACGTTTTCCAGCATCCCGCGCCTACCGGAGGTTGACCGCTATCTGGCTCTCGGTTGTACACCGGGCGGTACCGACCGCAATTATGCCAGTTATGCCCGGAACGTCTCGGCGCTGAGTGATGAGCAGCGGGCATTGCTCTGTGATCCGCAGACCAGTGGCGGCCTTCTAGTGGCTGTTGAGCCGGAAGCGGAAACCGCGTTTCTGGCATTGGCGGCGTCCCAGGGTCTGCAACTCGCCTGTATTGGTGAGCTGTTAGCGTCTGATGGTCCGTACCTGATACAGGTAGATAAGTAATGAAGAATCCGACCAGTCAGATACCGGGCGATTGCACCGATCTGCGACAATTGTTTCTTCGTGCGGTACCGATGCTCGATCTGCGTGCCCCGGTTGAATTTGAGCAGGGGGCTTTTGCCGGAAGTGTTAATCTGCCGCTGATGAATGACAGCGAGCGGGAGCAGGTCGGTACCTGTTACAAGCAGCAGGGGCAGGAGGCCGCTATAACACTCGGGCACAGTCTGGTATCGGGGTCAGTTAAGGCCGCCCGGATGGCGCAATGGAAAGCCTTTGTCGAGGCGAACCCGCAGGGCGTTCTGTACTGCTTTCGCGGTGGTTTGCGATCGCGCACAACCCAGCAGTGGCTGCATGAGGCGGGTGTCGACTATCCCCTGGTTGCGGGCGGGTATAAAGCGATGCGACGCTTTCTCATTGAGCAAATCGAAACGGCCTCCAAAACCTGCCGTTTCACGATTCTGAGCGGCCGAACAGGGAGCGGAAAAACCCGCGTGTTAAATCAGATCAGGCATTCAGTTGATCTTGAAGGGCTGGCCAACCACCGGGGGTCAAGTTTTGGCAGGCAAGTAACGCCCCAGCCGACGCAAATCAATTTTGAAAACAATCTCGCAGTGGCGTTACTGCGTCATGATGAAGCAGGTGTACGAAGCCTGATGTTAGAGGACGAGAGCCGTTTGATCGGCAGTCTCAACATACCGATAGCGCTTTTTGACGTCATGGGTCAGGCGCCGATCGCCGTGATGGAAGAGCCGATGGAAAATCGGATTAACCAGGTGATGGACGATTATGTCGAGGGTCTTAGCGCAGACTATACCCAGGCATTCGGTGAGCAGGGCTTTGCCCAGTATTCGGCCTATATGCTGGCTGGCGTGGACCGGATTCGCCGACGCCTAGGTGGCGAGCGCCACGCAAAAATCAAGTCGCTGATGTCATCGGCGATGAACCTGCATCAGAGCAGCGGGGATAATTCGGGTCACCGGAGCTGGATTCAAATGCTTCTGGAACAGTATTACGACCCGATGTACGACTACCAGCTGGCAAAAAAAGCCGATCGCGTAGCGTTCCGTGGTAGCGGCGCTGAGATTTACGATTGGTTTACCAGCCGATAGAACGAGCTGTTCCTGTTGAGTTAACAAAACGGCTTCCGTGAATAGCACCTGAC
>JBFGYY010000596.1:0-1645 GCA_041587095.1 Motiliproteus sp.
CCAGTACGCCGATATCGAAGCTCTTGATCGCACCCATAATCGGACCATACATCCCCAGCAGCAACAGGATAAAACTGCCGGAGATACCGGGCAAAATCATGGCGCAGATCGCAATACTGCCGGAAAGCACGATGACCAATGGCGTCATGGGTGCCTCCACCGGAGTCATCACACTGATAACGGCCGCCAGTACACAGCCCACGACGAGCATAAGCAGGTTGCGCTGATTCCATTCCCCAATCTGTTTCAGCATCCACAGCGTGGAACTGACAATCAGTCCAAAAAAGAAGGCCCATAGCAACGACGGGTGGTTCTGCAGCAGATAGACCGCTGCCCGGGACAGCGTTATCAGGCTAAGCAGAATCCCGCTAAACAGCACTAACAGAAACGTGCCGTTAATTTTTTCCCAGAAAGCCCTGGGGCCACGCTGAACCAGCAGCTTCAGGTTTGCAGGGGTAATACTGCGTATCGACTGCAGTAACTCTTCATAGATCCCGGAAATAAAGGCGATGGTTCCCCCGGAAACCCCCGGAACCGCATCCGCCGCCCCCATGGCAACCCCTTTTAAAAACAACATCGACCAACGACGATTAACCTGCATTTTTTCTTCCCTGAGTGGCTAGTGGATCGAGCCGCTGAGCATCGGTACAAATTTAACGGATTCGAGCACCGTGTCGCTGCGTCGGCCATCGCTGTGGCGCTGAACCAGGCGCAGCTGCTGAGTATTACCCCCGACGGGGATAATCAAGCGCCCGCCCGGGGCGAGCTGATCGTAAAGTTCAGCAGGAATCTCTTCCGGCGCGGCGGCGCAAATGATGCCATCAAACGGCCCCTTCTGCGGCCAGCCGAAACCGCCATCGGCGTGTTTAAACTGCACATTCAATAAACCCAGATTCTTCAGACGCTGGCGCGCCTTGTCCTGTAACGGCTCAATACGCTCAACACTGTAGGTGTAGTCAACCAGACAGCAAAGCAGAGCCGTCTGATAGCCTGAACCGGTACCGATCTCCAGCACCCGCTTCAGCGGGCCTCCGGCCAGCAGCGCTTCGGTCATGCGCGCCACTATGTAGGGCTGGGAGATGGTCTGGTTGTAGCCTATAGGCAGCGCCGTATCCTCATAAGCCCGGTGCGATAAAGCTTCATCGATAAACAGATGCCGGGGTACCGAGCGCATCGCTTCGAGCACGCGCTGGTCCTGGATACCGGCATCGCGCAGCCGACTAATCAAGCGGTCCCGGGTACGCTGCGACGTCATCCCGATTCCGCGAACATCGTTAGTATTCAATCCAAATCCTCAAGCCAAGCACCCAGGCTGTCAAAGCCGGAGTATTGCGTCATATCAGCCTGTATCGGGGTGACAGAAACAAAACCTTCCGCCACCGCATAAAAGTCGGTGCCGGGACCGTCGTCCCGGGCGCTGCCGGCCGCCGCTATCCAATACCGCTCTTTACCGCGCGGGTCGACGCTGCGAACGGGGTTTGCCGCTAACTCACGGTGACCGAGCCGGGTGATATGGATACCCCGCAACTTATTCAGCGGCAGGTCGGGGACATTCACATTCAATACGGTGCGCGGAGACAGGTTAAGGTGATCAATCTGTTGCACCAGCTGACGCGTCACTTCTGCTGCCGTATCGAAATGGCCG
>JBFGYY010000597.1:0-1595 GCA_041587095.1 Motiliproteus sp.
GCGGTTTGCGCTGACCAACAGGGGCGCTTTTGGGACTTCCATGATCTGGCCTTTGCGCGCCAGCAATACCTGCAAGCGCTGAAGCCGGCGATGTTGGCCGAAGAGCTGAAGCTGGATATGGCCGATTTCAACCGCTGCTTTGCAGAGCCCGCGACCAAACAGCGGGTGAACGCATCGCTGCAGGAGGCCGAGCGCCTGGGGCTGACCGGTACGCCGACATTTTTTGTCAATGGCGTACAAGTGCACGTCCATGGCGAGCTGCAGTCAGCCCTGGTCGAGGCGATCGAGCGCGCCATCCAGGACGCCTCCTGAGTAGCGAGGACCCGGGACCGAATGCATGGACACTCTGTTGTTAAAGACCTTTCTGGAGGTTACCCGCACCCGTAATTTCGGCAAAGCCTCGGAAAACCTCTGCGTCTCGCCGTCGACCATCAGCGCCCGGATCCGTCAGTTGGAAGAGCACCTGGGACTGTCGCTGTTTATTCGCAGCCATCATCAGATTGGCTTGACGCCGGCGGGGGAGCGGATGGAGCGTCATGCCCGCTTTATCCTGAACGCCTGCGAACGGGCCTACGAAGATACCGCGCTCAGCGAGCGTCATCAGCGCCGCCTGGTGGTTGCCGGCGTGGCCAGCCTCTGGGATATATTCCTGCAGCGCTGGCTCGACGACATTTATCAGGCGTTACCGAATCTGGGGCTGCGGGCCGAAGAGAGTACACCGTTGCGGGTAGTCGAGAAACTCGATCAGGGCATGATCGACGTTGGATTCATGTACGAGCCTCCCAGGATACGGGACGTGGCCGTGAAAGAAGTCGCCAGCGTGCCGCTGGTGCTGGTGTCTGACCGCGACAATGTGAGCCTGGAACAAGCAATCGCGGAAGGCTACATCCGCGTGGAGTGGGGCACCACCTTCGCGTCCCTGCACGAAAGCCATTTCCCCCAGCGTCTGTTGGCCCGAGGGCGGGTCAATAGCGGCCGCATTGCGTTGAACCTGATCCTGGCCTGCGGTGGCGCCGCCTACCTGCCTGCCACTATAGTGACCCCGCTGATCGAACAACAGCGCCTGTTTCAAGTGGCAACGGCACCGGTAATCGAGATGAAAGCCTATGCCGCCTATGGCTTGCACAATGAACACCGCGAACTGATCGCGGAATTGTTGAACCGCTTAGCCTAAACTAAACGCAGGGGTTCGCGTCCAGCGATGTCCCGAGGTTTAAGTTCGCGATAGTGGATAAAAATATGTTATAAAGTGCGTTTGAACTTGAAGCACCCATAATCCCCAGGAAGTAGAGAAGGTATAGCAGTGCCGATAAAAATCCCCGATCAGTTGCCCGCCGCCAGTATTCTGCGCAATGAGAACGTGTTCGTGATGTCCGAAAAACGGGCGTTGAGCCAGCATGTTCGGCCATTGAAGGTGATTATTCTCAACCTGATGCCAAAGAAAATAGAGACCGAGAATCAGCTCATTCGATTATTGTCCAACACCCCGCTGCAGGTGGACATCGAACTGTTGCGGGTCGACAACCGGGTCTCCAGAAACACCCCTCAGCAGCACCTGGAACGTTTCTACCGCAACTTTGACCAGATTAAGGACC
>JBFGYY010000598.1:0-1585 GCA_041587095.1 Motiliproteus sp.
CAGGTTATCCGGGCTCTTGCGCAGCGCTTTACCGGCTTGGTGCGCAGTGGTGACACGGTGGCCCATTGGGGCGCCGATGAATTTGTCTTTGTACTCACCGACATCCGGGATCGGGCTACGGTCAGCACGGTGATTCAGAATCTGATTGAAGGGCTGCATGCGCCGATCGAAATTGACGGCCAGACGCTGGTTTGCACCTGTTCCATCGGCTGCAGTATCTATCCCGAAGATGGCGAGAGTGCGGACACGCTGTTGCGACATGCCGATGCCGCTATGTTTCAGGCTAAGGAGCGGCGGGGCAACCACTTTCAGTTTTATGAGCGCGCCCTTAATCAGCAGGTCCATCAGCGACTGGCACTGAATATGGCGTTGCGGGACGGCTTGGCGGCGGATGAGTTTTTCCTGCATTTTCAGCCTCAATACGATGTGCACCGTGGGGGAATCATCGGGGTTGAAACGCTGGTGCGCTGGTCCCGGCCGGGTATCGGCATGGTGTCTCCGGCGGACTTTATACCTGTGGCGGAACAAACCGGGTTAATTATCCCCTTGGGAGCCTGGATATTACGACGAGCCTGTCAGCAATATATGGCCTGGCCTGAATCGCTGCGGGGGTTCAAGCTGGCGGTGAATATCTCTTTTCAGCAGCTCGAGGAAAGTTTTGTTGCCATGGTGAGGAGCTGCCTGCAGGAGACCGGTATGCCAGCGGAACGGCTGGAGCTGGAGGTGACCGAAGGGGTGCTGATGAAGGACAGCGCGTATCTGGAAGCGACACTGGCCGAGATCAAGGCGCTTGGGATATCCCTTAGCCTGGATGACTTTGGCACCGGCTTTTCCAGCCTGAGTTACCTGCAGCGCTACCCTTTTGACCAGCTGAAAATCGATCAGAGTTTTGTGGCCAAACTGCCGGAAGACGGTAGCAGCGGCGCGCTTTGCGAAGCGATAATCCGTATGGCCGATGCCCTGGGTCTGAATGTGATCGCCGAGGGTGTTGAAACACAAGAGCAGTTAAACTATCTGAAGGCTCAGGGTTGTAATCAGGTACAGGGGTTCTTGCTGAGCCGGCCTTTGGCGGCGGATGATTTGCTTGTGTTATTAAATAAGCCTAAAGGGTCGCAGTCGTCGGTGGATTCAGCGGTCTTTGAGTAGCGGGTTGCGGCGGACCTGAGCGGGAATGCGAAAGGGCGTGGCTGGGTGACGCGGTTTGGTAACGGGAAACTATAACGTAGTCGTCTGGTGTTGCCGTTTATTTGACTGTTTGTTTGATTGTGCAGATTGACTGTGCTGATTGCTAGTACTGATTAATCAGCAGTTTGCGTCTGTGTAATGCTGCGAACCGCTAACGAATAGGGTGTTGTGCGGTTCGCGCGAAGGCTTGCTGTCGTTACGCTTTAGCGTAAATTTATTAACCGTCCAGTTTCACGGTAAAGTGTTGACGGCCGTACCAGCGTGCCTCGGCTTTATCATTTTCGATCAGATAAGAGTTTTCACCCAGCTCCTGCACCTGATAGTCAGTGCTTGCTGTCAGTTGATCTTCAAAACCATCATTACGTACGCATTCGATAAACATAGAGATTCACCTAATCGG
>JBFGYY010000599.1:0-1580 GCA_041587095.1 Motiliproteus sp.
AGTTTTCCGGCGGTCATATCACCAGCGATGCCGGCTTGTTGTTGCTGCGCGAAGTGGATCAGCAGGTCCAACTCTCCGCAACCTTAGCTAAACGACTGTCGGATGATCGGCAGTCAGGCAAGGTCCAGCACGACATCAAAGCCATGCTACAGCAGCGCCTGCTGGGGATTGCTGCTGGTTACGAGGATCTCAACGACCATAACACCCTCCGCGGCGATTACGCCCTGCAAACGGCGATTGGCAAGCTGACGCCGCTGGCCAGTACCTCGACTCTGTACCGCTTTGAAGCCAAGGCCGACCGGCGCGCCATCATTGAAGCCCATCGCGTGTTGTGGGAGCAGTTCATCGCCAGCCACGCCAAAGCCCCCAACCGTATCGTGCTCGATTTTGATGCCACGGATATTCCCCTCCACGGGGATCAACCGGAGAAGTTCTTCCACGGCTATTACGACCACTATTGCTACCTGCCGCTTTACGTTTTTTGTGATCGCTTCCCGCTGGTCGCTTACCTGCGCCAGAGCAAGATCGATGGCGCTAAGCATGCGGGCGCCATCCTCAAGTTGCTGGTGACCTTTATCCGCGCGCATTGGCCTAAGGTACAGATCATCTTTCGCGGTGACAGCGGTTTCTGCCGCCAACTGATCCTCAACTGGTGCGAACGCCATGGCGTGGATTACCTGGTCGGCATTGCCCGCAACTCGCGGCTGGAAGCTCTGGTAGCTCCCTTGTGGGAGTACGTTGAAGAGCGTCACCTGCAGCGAAAGCAGAGAGGCGAAGCTGGCTCCACCCGCTGGTTCTGGCGTTACCCCTACCGCGCCGGGAGCTGGCGTAAAACGCGCGGGGTGATCGCCAAAATGGAAGTAACCGATAAAGGGCGAAATCCGCGCTTTGTGGTGACGACGTTGCCCGGCAATGATGCCGATCTTTACTGCAAGATGTACTGCGCCCGCGGCGATATGGAGAACCGAATCAAAGACCAGCAGTTGGATCTGTTTGCCAAGCGTACCCCCTCAAAGCACTGGTGGAGCAACCAGTGGCGGTTGATGTTATCGATGCTGGCGTTTGTACTGTTCGAAAAACTGCGGGAGTTCTGCTCACGCAAGTATCGCTCGCTGAGTGTCCACAGCCTGCGTCTACGGCTGATCAAAATCGCTGCGGTGGTGACTCGCAACACCCGGCGGATCCGGTTCTTCCTGAATGAGTGCTGCCCGGATAAGAAGGAGTTCATCCGACTCAGCCAGGCCCTATCGCCAGGGTAGAAATGCCGAGCGCCCCCGGCTCACACCAATGGGGGAAAGGGGGAGCTGTGTCTCTAAGGTCTGAAAATGGCCGTTTTAGGTGCTGTCGAACGGGTATCAACGGCCATAAGCCAGAATCTGAGAGTCGTATCGACCAAATCTGCCTTCATGAAAAATGCGGGTTAGTGCTCTGACGACCCGTGAAGGCAATTATCTCTATCACCCGAATTATGACTATGTCCTGGCCAAGAAGAATATCCGTGATGTAGCAAAAGAAAAGCGCGATGATGACCGTTTACTGATTGCGCAGGCTTCCGCCAATCTCGAGAGTGGAATTCTGGA
>JBFGYY010000600.1:0-1553 GCA_041587095.1 Motiliproteus sp.
GGCGGTTAAAAACCGCGCCGTTGACTTCGTGCTGACCCATCCCGATCAATACATCAAGCTGCATGCTACCGATGCACTTCGAGCCATAGCCACCCTTACACCGGTCACAGACGGCAACCCATTATCTCAGTTCGGCGGAGTCATATTTACCCGGGCAGATCAGGGGTCAATTAAAACACTGCAAGACCTTCCCGGCACCACACTTGTCACCGCACGGCAAGACGCGCTGGGGGTCTATATTGCGCAACAGTGGACCCTGTCAGAGGCCAACTTAGACGCAAAAACGATATTCGCCTCACAGCTATTTATAGGGCCTCCGCAGGAACTGACCGTCGAATCCGTCATGGCTGGCGAGGCCGATGTGGGGTTTGTCCGTACCGGCGTCCTGGAGAACCTCGCCAATGAGGGTTTACTATCACTGCAGAATATTCGTGTGATCAACCCGCGTTCCGAACTTGGCTTCCCGTTGCTGCTTTCCACCGATCTTTATCCAGAATGGCCACTGGCAGCACTACCCCACGTCGAACCATCGGTCAGTAACGCCGTCGCACTGCATTTACAATGGATGACCAAGAACAGTTTCGATGCACCTGGCCGTAACGGCTATAGCTTTGTGCCACCACTCGATTACAGCGCGGTCGATGCCGTCATGCTCAAATTGAATATTCACCCCCGTTCCGGTGACCTGGCCAGGCAAAAGCTTATCGATGATCTCCTGGTATGGACCGTTCTGGCGCTGGGGATAGGCATAGTAACACTGTTGATTTTCAGCGCCCGCGTGAAGCGACTAAATAAAGCCCTGCAGCACTCGATTCAAAACCTTCAACTGCGCGACTCCATGCTGGAGCGCTTGGGAGATGGCGTCTATTGTATGGATAATCAGGGAAAAACCGCTTACATCAATCCTGCAGCGCTGAAGATGCTCGGCTTCTCAGAAGAGGAAGTGATGGCCAGTAATACTCACCAACTCTTCCACCATACCCGAGCCGACGGACACCACTATCCGCTCACTGATTGCCCGGTTTTTAAGACGTTACAGGACAGCCATGAGCGACAGGTTGAAGACCGGTTTTACCGAAAAGACGGTTCCAGTTTTCCGGTTGAGATCAATGCCAGCGCCATAAAGCACGCAGGCAGAGTTCATAGTGCTGTGGTGGTTTTCCGGGATATCAGCGAACGCCGGGAGATGATGAATCAGATTAATTATCAGCGAGGGCTGTTACAGAGTGTGATCGATGCAACATCAGACCTGATCTTTTACAAAGACAGCGCCGGAATCTACCTGGGTTGCAACCGGGCATTCAGGCAGATTGCTGGTGCGGCCCATAATGATCAGGTGGTAGGCAAGAAAGATAGCGAACTTTTCGACCAACAGCTCGCTGCCGAATTTGAGCGCACCGATAACCAGATACTCAAGCACCGCCTGGTAGAAAAGCATGAAGCCTGGATCAGCTACCCCGATGGTCGAAGGGTTCTGTTTGAAACCCTGAAAACACCGCTATACGACAAGGAAAATCAAGTAACAGGACTGGTCGGCATCAGTCGCGACATTA